>JAHCJK010000299.1 GCA_026184295.1 Planctomycetota bacterium | reverse complement strand
CCTCGATCGAAGAATCGGGCGGCAAGCTGGTCGTGATGCAGCGCCCGGAAGTGCATGAAAAGATCCGCCAGCTCCTCAAGAGCTTCCGCGACACGCAGACCATCCAGGTGCTCTCGAACTGCCGCTACATCGACGTGGCGGACGGCTTCCTGGAACAGATCGGCGTAAACTTCCAGGGCCTGGATGCCCCGCTCGGCCAGGATTACGACCCGGTGACCCCGGGCATTCAGGGCCTGGCGAACCTCGCGGGCATCAACCCGCTCGCCTACCCCACCCGCTCGGGTCTCTTCATGACCGGCGGCGGCCCCGGCACTCCGTTCGGCAACCCCGGCGGCAACGGCAACTCGTATCCTTACCAGTTCGCCCGCTACGTGAATCCCGCGCTCATCCCGTACTTCAATGGGGTCACGCCTCCGGGCGCGCCCAACGTCGGGCCGACGGCGCAAATCGGCGCTTCGGTGCCCACGGCGCCCTTCTCGTATCCGGCGTTCTACCCGGCGCTGCTCCTGCGCCCGCGCCTGGATCCGAACTTCCCCGATCCGTTCGGCGTAGCGGGTGGCGCGCCGCTGGCCAATTCGTCGGCCGGTTTCCGCCGCCAGCTCTTCGGGCCGCCGCTGCTGGGCCAGGGCCAGACGCAGAACTTCGTCCGCAACCTGGCGGGCAACGGCGCGCTGGGCACGGCCCTGACGGGCGCGGCCACGCCGCTGGGCGCGCAGGGCGCGGTCTTCCAGTTCCGCTTCTTCAACTCGTCGCAGACGAGCGCCGTGCTGCACGCGCTGCGCAAGGACCAGACGGCCGACCAGTTGATCGCCCCGCGCCTGACGCAGTTCAACAACCAGCGCGCGCACGTGCTGGTGGCCAGCCAGCGCTCGTACATCGCCGACTACGACGTCTCGGGCGCGGTCTACGACCCGGTGGTGCGCAGCTTCCTGGTGGGCGTGGTGCTGGACCTGAAGCCGACCGTGAGCTACGACCGCAAGTACATCACGATGGACATCCGCACCGGCACGGCGACGGAAGTGACCGTCCCGGCGCGCGTCCTGAACATCATCAACCCTGCGATCCCGATCATCCTGCCGATCGAACTGCCGGACCTCGAACTGCGCTCGATCAGCACGACGGTGACGGTGCCGGACAACGGCACGCTGCTCTTCTCCGGCTTCGTCAACGACCAGAAGATCGCCTCCAAGACGGGGGTGCCCTTCTTCAGCGACCTGCCGGTGATCGGCCGCATCTTCTCGACCGACATCCGCCACCGCGAACGCCGCAACCTGCTGATCATGATCAATTCGCGCGTCATCCTCTTCGACGAAGAGGAAGCCAAGCTGTAACCTTGGGCGGAACGCAAGCCCTTACACGGCCGGACGCATGTCCGGCCGTTTTTTTTGTTTGGAGCGTATAAAGCACCTTTCTGCCAACCTTTACTTGCATGTGAATGCACCTGATGTAGAAAACGACAAATCCTTTGCAAGGCTTACCGTTGCAGTTCGTTTCCTCCATACGGGAAACCATGCGCGCGGCTTGGCCACGAGGCGCGCGTGCGTCAATTAGGGAGGTCACCATGGCAATTACCCGCCGGACTGGTTCGCTGGGCATCCTGGCCGGAGCCGCCGCCGTGGCGCTTTGCGCCGGCGCCGCCCGAGCCGCGCAGGACTACGAGTTCGCGAAGGGCCTGCTGAGCATGGACGACCGGCGCTTCCCCACGGAAGAGCTGGTCGAGCGCCTGGCCGGGCAACTGGACGCGTCCAACGACGCGAACCAGAAGCTGGAGGGCAAGTTGGTGCGCGCGCTGCTGCGCCGCCGGCAGGCCGAAAGCGCCTCGGCGGAGAAGCGCAACGATCTGCTGATGGAAGCGGACAAGCTCTACCAGGAATTCCGGGCCGGCGGGGCGAACCACCGGCTGAAGGCCGAATGCGACGAGCAGGCCGATTCGATCCAGCTCGACTTCGCGCGCGCGCTGGTCAAGGCGGCCGTCGAGAACCCGGCCAAGGCCAAGGAATTCCACGGCAAGGCCGTCGAGATTCTCGACAAGATCGCCAACGAGCGCAAGGTGGAGGCCGAGAAGGGCCGCCCGGGCGTCAAGGAAGCGCTGAAGGCGATCGACACGTTCTTCGAGAAGAATCCCGAGTCCGAGCAGGCGCCGCGCAACCTGATCGACGCGGCCACCAAGATACTGAACGTCTACATCCCCAACGACAAGCGCTACGTCATCGCGCGCGCCGAACAGGTGGATGCCTACGCCGAGTCCGACCCGAAGAAGAAGGAAGCCGCGCTGGAACTGATCAAGTACTGCGAAGCGCAGATCGGCAGCGACGAACTGAGCCGCCTCGAAGACGTGACGATGTGGTACTACTTCATGTCAGGGCGCCTGTACTCCAACGTCCTGATGGAAGACAAGGCCGCCGAATCGTGGAAGAACGCGCTCGACATCTCCATCGAGAACCTGCCGGCCGACGCGCGCAAGGGCGTCTTCGACATCAAGAAGCTGATCTACCGCGATCTGGTGAAGATGAAGATGCGCGCCGCGGTCAAGGATCCCAAGAAGTACAACGAAGTGATCGAGATCGTCGGCAGCGCCGAGTACGAGCCGGCGATGAAGACGTTCTTCGACGAACCGGTCGGCAAGGACCTGATGATGGATTATGCGTTCGCGCTGATCCGCCAGCCCGAAGCGGGCGCGACGGAAGTCGAGACCGCGATCAAGAAGCTGCGCCGCATCGTGGAACAGGGCCCGCCGTGGTCGAACAACGCCTCGCGCACGATGGCCGAAATCCTGAACGAAGTCCACGGGCGCAAGCCCCCGATCCGGCCCAAGCTGAGCGCGCAGGAATGGTTCGACGTGGCGCGCGGGTTCTTCATCGACGGGCAGATCGCGCACAAGAAGTTCAAGGATGCCGAAGGCGACGCCGAGAAGGCCAAGTCGTACTTCGAGGAAGCCTGCGGCAAGTACCAGGACGCGGTGGAATACTACCGCCGCGCGATCGGGCAGGCGCGCAACCCGGCCATCACCGACGTGCCGACGCGCCTGGTGGTGGAGCCGCAGGCCTGGTTCGAGATGGGCCTGTGTTACCTGAAGATGGATCATTACTACGAGGCGGTGATCGCGTACCAGTCGCTGCGCACCAGCTTCCGCCCCAAGGACCGCGCGAAGTGGCTGCCCGATCCGAACAAGGACAAGGCCTTCTACGCCAACAAGCTGGTCAAGGCCTCGCTGGACAAGCTGGACCGCGTGGGCAAGGACGGCGGCGAGGACGGCATCCTGAGTTCGACGGAAAAGAACATCGTCATCGCGCTGAACATGAACGCCCGCACCAAGACCTCGTTCAACACCGAGCTTAAGGTGCGCATCATCGAGGACGAAGGCATCAGCCTGGGCGACCAGACCGACACCGATTACCAGGCCGGCAAGCTGGCCATGGACTCGGCCGGCGACCTGAAGGACCAGGGCGAATCGTTCAAGAAGTCCAAGAAGCCCGACGACGCCGCCAAGCAGTACCAGCAGGCGCTGGACAAGTACGTGGAGGCCGCCGGGCGCTTCGAGAAGGTCAAGCCGACCTCGAAGGCGTACGAAGTGGCGCTCTACCAGGCCGCCACCTGCTGGTACCTGGCGCAGACGATGATCTCGTCGAAGCAGACCGGCGCGATGAAGCCCGAGGACATGGAAGCGCTGCTGAAGGATTACGGCGCCAAGGCGCTGGCCGACTACAAGACCTACGACGAGTACGTGGCCAAGGAAGCCGATCCGACGGACGAAGGCCAGGCGCGCCGCGCCAAGCTCGGCCGCGGCGTGCGGCTCTCGCGCTGCGCCGTCTACTTCAACATGAAGGACTGGGACAGCACGGTCAAGACCGCGGACGAGTACGCCGAAGCCGAAGAGAAGGCGAACACGCCCAAGGACGATTCCAAGCTGCTGAGCGTGCTCTTCTACAAGTTCCAGGCGCTCAGCCACAAGGCCGGCGAGAAGGCTCCGCCGGAATGCGACGCGCTGCTGGCCGAAGCCGAGAAGCTGATCCCGGCCTTCGCGGAGAGCGAGAAGTACTACGACTACATCCTGAACAACATCTCGGCGCGCTACAGCAACGCGGCCGCCCGGGCCAAGAACGCCCAGTTGGAAGCGGAAGCCGTCAACAAGTACAACTCCAAGGTGGCGCTGTACCAGGCGCAGGCCGTGGAACGCAAGGACGAGAAGGAGCGCTCGCTGGACGACTACGGGCGCCTGCTTTACCTGTACAAGGAAACCAAGAAGCTGCGCCAGGCCTCGGACATCGCGGACAAGATGCTCCAGACCTTCGACCCCAAGAACCAGAACGCGCGGGTCATGGACGAGGAATGGCCGGCGATCCTGGAGAAGATGAACAGCATCAACACGGTGAACGCCTTCAACGGCGACCT
>JAHCJK010000298.1 GCA_026184295.1 Planctomycetota bacterium | reverse complement strand
TCTCCTTCGGCTTCCAGTGCCGCGTCAGCCCCGCCGCCGCGTGCACGCTGGCCTTGTCTTCGTCGTTGAACCAGTAGATGTACGCGCGCCCGATCGGCATGCCCATAAAGACCATGGTCGAACGCACCAGGTACTGCGCCTGCTGCGTGTCGGTGACGCCGACCCACTTCTTGAACTCGGTGTTCGGGTCGGGCTTCTGCGTCGAACAGTCCCAGCCGAACTCGGTGATCCAGATCGGCTTGTCGGGCGCGTTCTGGTCGCGCCACGCGGCCAGTTCGTCGAGTTCCTTCAGATAGCGGATCTTGGGATCCTCGGGGTACGAGCGCCGCCAGGTCGGCCAGCCTTCGGCCTGCGCGTAGACGTGCGTGTTGATCGCGTCGTACAGGTGGTTGAGCCCCTTCACGCAGTCGATGTTCTTGTGGTACGCGCCGCTCTTTTCGGCCTTGGCGTTGCAGGTCAGGATCGTGATCTTGGGATCGCCCTCGCGGAAGCCCTTGGCCATGTTCTCGAAGAGCTTGCGGTAATGTTCGTCGTCGTAATGCCCGGGTTCGTTGCCGATCTCGACGGCCGCGACGAGCTTCTTCTCGCTTGAGGGCCCGAAGAATTTCGCGAAGGCCTTGCCGTAGTTGTACGGGTCTTTCTCGAAATCCTTCCACGCGTCCTGCTTGGTGTTGTTGAACATGATCGAACAGACGGTCTCGAAGCCGGCCTCCTGCCACGAACCGTACACGCTGTTCCAGTTCACGCGGTTGCGCGCTTCGGGAAAATTGAGTTTAAAGTCGGTGTCCTTGCCCGTGTCCCATTCGAAGCTGTGGTAATCGCGCGCCAGCCGGCAGATGGGCTGGTAGAGCTTCGGCTTGAACTGGATCGTGTGCGTGCAGAGCCCCAGGAAATCCTTGAGCGCCGGCTTGGGCTGCTTGGAAACGGGCACCGCTTCCCCCGCCGCCAGGCTCGCCGAAACCACCGCCGCCACCGTAAGCAAGGTCGTTCGCATGGGTGCTCCTTTGCTGCGCATGAAGGAAAACCGCCGGGCCCTACTCCCCAATACACCGGCGCCGGTCCAAACGCTGACGTCCAAACCCTGAACTCAGCACTCTCCAGCAGGGACGCGGAACCCGCCGTCAGTACTGCACGCCCAGCTTGATGTTCGCCGCGGGCTCGGTCTCGATCTTGGGGTACTCGGCGGGGAGTTCCTCGAACGGGACCACGGGCGTCACGATCGGTTCGCCGTCGATGTTGCCTTCGCAGATCATCCGCCAGCAGACTTCGTAGATGCGCTTGTTGTCCCAGCGCGGGTGCTCGCGGTTCGGTTCGCTGCACGCGCGCGTGAAGACGATCTCGGGCACGTTGCAGTGCGCCTCCGCGCCCAGGTCCAGCCCCGGGCCGAAGGGCGGGGGAAAGGCTCCGCAGACCACCCGCCCGCCGTAGGCCACGCCGCGCAGCGCCGCCTGCAGCGCCTTGGCGCTGCCGCTGTATTCGATGGCCACGTCCACGCCGCGCTTGCCGGTCAGCTTCTTCAGTTCCCAGCCCGCGTCGCAGGCGCTCGGGTCGAGCACCTCGTCGGCGCCGCAGGCCTTGGCCGCCTCCAGGCGGTTGGGGAGCATGTCCAGGGCGATCACCGGGTACGCGCCGGACTGCTTGGCCAGCTGCACCGCCACAAGCCCGATCGCGCCGAGGCTGAAGATTGCGACCGCGTCGCCCATGCGCACCTGGCCGTCGCGCACCGCGCCCAGCGCGAAGTCGGCCGGGTCGAGGCAGACCGCGGACTTCCACGAGAGCCCTGCGGGCATCTTGCGGCAGTTGGCCGCGCCCACCGTGTGGACGTCCTTAAAGCTGCCGTACACGAGCACGCGGTCGCCTTCCTTGAGCGTCGTCACGCCCGAGCCTTTTTCGGTGACAGTGCCGACCGCCATGTTCCCGACGCCGGTCGGGAAGCTGCCCCAGCCGGCCACCTGCTGAGCCGGATCGAAGAGCTGGTACTCGGCATTGAACGCGCCGCGCGTGTTCACCGTGCCCTTGTAGACGGACATCTCGGTGCCGTGCTTGGAAGCCGCGAATTCGGCCTTCACCCGCACCTGGTCCGGGGCGAGCGGCTTCAATTCCAGCGGACGCCAGCCGAGCGTGCGCGGGGCCGTGCAGACGAGTTCCTTGGGCATGGGGAACCTCCGGAGGATAGAGGAAGGGAATAGCCGGGCCTAAAAAGACTAGCGCGGTCAGCCTCACGGTCCATTTTCGATTTTCGATTTCGGATGGATGCCAGGGGACAGGGATCAGGGATCAGAGGTCAGGGAACGGCCGCTGCGCGCGCGCGCCGTTGCCGTGTATGTGGGACAGGCGTCCCGCCTGTCCGCAACGAAGGAAGCAGCCCCGGTGCTTGTAGATTCGAGCCGTTCGCAGGTGCCATGCTGCGGAGCGAACGCGAAGCGGCGTGCGGGTCACCGCAGGAAGCTCCGGTGCTTGTAGATTCGAGCCGTTCCGGCGTGCCACGGGTCGCGGCCGTTCGCGCCCCGTGCTCACTCCCCAGCGAACCGCCGGTGCTTGCCCGATCGACGATGTTCAAGCAACCCCGCTGCTGCTGCGCACCCCCAGGACCTCCGGCGACCATCGCCCCAGGTGTGCAGACCAGGAGGTCCGCGCCACAACCCCCGCGCCTCAAAAATCGCCAATCCAAAATCCAAAATCGAAAATCGCCAAGGCCCCACCTTGACGCCCGCGCCTCCGCGCCGCACCCTACGCGTCCCGGAGGTTCTTCCATGCCCACGCGCCGCGCCTTCTTGAAACTCGCCGCCGCCGCCGCGGCCGGCGCGTGCCTCGACCTTGCCGCCGAGGAAAAACCCGAACCGAAAAAGGACCCCGCCATGCCCGACGCGCCCAAGACCGGGCTGCTCTTCGACAAGCGCTGCAAGCAGCACGAGACCGGCGAAGACCACCCCGAATGCCCCGAACGTCTCGACGCCGTCCACGCCGCGCTGAAAAAGGCCGGGCTCCTGGAAAAACTCGCCCCGGTCGAAGCCCGCGAAGCCACCGACGCCGAACTCGAAGCCGTGCACGCCCAGGCCTACCTCGCGACGGCCAAGAAGGACATCGCCGCCGGCCGCCGCCAGCTCAACACCGGCGACACGCAGGTCTCGGGCACGTCCTGGACGGCCGCGTGCCTGGCCGCCGGCGGCCTGCTGAACGCCGTGGACGCCGTCGCGCAGGGGACCCTGCGCAACGCCTTCTGCGCCGTGCGCCCGCCGGGGCACCACGCGAGTGCCGCGCGCGGGATGGGCTTTTGCATCTTGAACAACGTCGCGCTGGCCGCGCGCTACGCGCAGCGGAAACACAAGCTCGCCAAGGTCGCCATCGCCGACTGGGACGTCCACCACGGCAACGGGACGCAGGATATTTTCTACGAAGACGAGACGGTGCTCTTCTTCAGCACGCACCAGTCGCCCTGGTACCCCGGCACCGGCGCGGCCAACGAGACCGGAGCGGGCAAGGGGCTCGGCGCGACGATCAACTGTCCGTTCGCCGCCGGGGCCGGCCGCAAGGAAATCCTCGGCGCCTTTGCCGATAAATTCGCGCCCGCCGTGGCCAAGTTCAAGCCCGACCTGCTGCTGCTCTCCGCCGGCTTCGATTCCCGCGCCGGCGACCCCCTGGGCAAGTTCACGCTCGCCGACGAAGACTTCGCCGCCCTGACCAAGCTGCTGCTGAGCCTCGCCCAAGACCACGCCGCCGGCCGCCTGATCTCCGTCCTGGAAGGCGGCTACAACCTGAACGGCCTCGGCCCCGCCGCCGCCGCGCACGTAACAGAACTGGTGACCGCCAGCAGCGGAGCGTGAACGGAAGTCCGTTAGCCGGACGCCGTGCGGGGCTGACCACATCGTCCGGCGCGTGCAAAGGTAGGACAGGCGTCAAGCCTGTCTGGATCTTGGCGGGCAGGAGTGGTGCTTGAATTTTCGCCCGTTTCAACGTCCGATAATAGAGATTATGTAACGATGTGTTGCATGTTGTTATATTTTTATGCTCACGCAAAGCCGCGAAGACGCCAAGAACGGCAAGAACGAAGCACGGCAAGAACTGCAAAAGACAAGGCATCCACGAAGGACACGAAGCGGCACGAAGGACGGATCGTCCGTGCCTTTGCGTGGTCCGTTCTTCGTGCTTCTTCGTGCCCTTCGTGGATACATGCTGTCCGTGCAGTTCTTGCGTCTTGTTCCTGCCGTTCGTGAAGTTCTTATCCGTTCTTAGCGCCTTCGCGGCTTTGCGTGAGCATAAGAATCCCCCCGAACCGAATCCCGGTCCCGGGACGGCTTCCCGGATCGCGGACGTGAAAAATCGAAGCGTCCCGCGTTCGAAACCCGCATTTGTGAATTTTTAACTCCTTACATATCAATGTGTTGCGCATCCTATTT
>JAHCJK010000297.1 GCA_026184295.1 Planctomycetota bacterium | reverse complement strand
CATCGCGATCGTTCAGGCAGGCCTCCAGCGCCGCGCGCGCGGAAGCGGCTTTCACGTTGCCGGCGGCGGTGATCGCGCCGAGGCGGATGCCTTTCCAGCCGGTGCGGCGCAGCGCGCTGGCCTGAAAGCAGCGGTCGAACTCGGCCTCGTCCATCCCGATCGCCTGCGCGAGCGTCAGCGCCTGCCACGGCAGCGGGCGCGCAAGTTCTTCGTCGGGCGCGGGCGCGCGCTCCGGCGCGTTGAACGGGCAGACGGCCTGGCAGATGTCGCAGCCGCCGGCCCAGCCGTGGAATTCGGCCCAGCGGTCTTCGGGTACCAGGCCCTTCTGTTCCAGATTCCAGGTGACGATGCAGCGGTTGGCGTCGAGCACGCCCGGCGCGGGCAGGGCCTGCGTCGGGCAGGCGTCGAGGCAGCGCGTGCAGGTGCCGCAGTGGTGCGTCTGGGGCGGATCGGGTTCCAGGTCCGCGTCGAGCAGCAGTTCGCCCAGGAGCATGAACGATCCGAGCCGCGGGTGGATCAGGCAGGTGTTCTTGCCGATCCAGCCCAGGCCCGCGCGTTCGGACCAGGCGCGTTCGAGCACCGGGCCGGTGTCCACGTAGTAATGCGCGCGCGTGCTTAGTCCGGCGGCCTCCAGCGCCTTGCCCAGAGCCTTCAGGCGTCTGGTAAAGACGAGATGGTAGTCGCGCCCGCGCGCGTAGCGGGCCACGTGAGCGGCGAGGTCGCGCCCGCGTTCGCCCTGGGCGCGCGCGTCGTAAAAGGCGGCCACGCAGAGGATGCCGCGGACCCAGGGGTAGCGTTCGCGCAGGTTCATGCGCGTGGCGGCGTTCTCTTTGACGTAGTCGAGCGGCCCGGCGTGCCCGTTTTTGAGCCAAGCGTCGAGGGCCAGGGCGCGCGGAGCGGCTCCGTCGGCGGGCACGGCGGCCAGGCCGGCCAGGGCGAAGCCGTGCGCGCGGGCGAGATTTTTCACCGCCTCGGCGCGATTCGCGGAATGATTCTCCATCGCCCCACATTAGAGCGCCAAGGCACGCCTCTCGCCATGCACTTCCCCGGCTCGCGCTGACGTTGCGGCGGGCCCCGGCGTGCGGTAGCTAGGCGGCAACCGGTATCGGAAAGGAATCCACGATGCTTACGCTCGAAGGCTGCCGCGCGCGGCAGAAACGCCTGCTGGAACTGCTCGCCAAGCAGGGCCTGGACGGCGCGCTGATCACTTCGCGCGAACACGTCTATTACTTCACCAACTTCCGCGCGCACTGGAACCACGCCAGCGCCGCGTTGATCGAGGCCGGCGGCAAGACGACCGTGCTGGGCTGGAAGGCCAAGCGCGAGGACGTCGCGGCCTCGGCGTTCCTCGAATACCCCGCGCACAAGTTTTCGACGATGCCCATGAATCAGACCGAGCTGGCCGCGGCGGCCCTGGCCACGTCCATCCCCGGCGGCAAGCGCCTGGGCGTGGACCTGGAAGGCCCCGCCGCGCTGGCGCGCCTCGCCGGGCCCGACGCCCCGGACCTGACCTCCGCGATCCACCGCCTGCGCAAGCGCAAGGACGGCGACGAAATCTCCGCGCTGCGCCGCGCCATCGCGGTCACCGAGGCGATGTACGCGTGGGTGAAGAAGAACATCCAGCCGGGCCTGGACGAACTCGACTTTTACGCCGGCATCCGCGGCGCGGCCATCGCGGCGGCCCACGTGGATCCTGAACGCTTCGGGAACGACTTCCGCGCGGCCGAAGGCGGCGGAACTCCGCGGCGGCGGCGCATGAACGCGGGCGAACTCTTCGTCCTCGACAGCGGCCCCTCGATCGACGGCTACCACGCCGACAACTGCCGCACCTTCGCCGTGGACCGCAAGGGCACCGACGCGCAGCACAAGGCCTGCGAAAAGATCGTGGCCACGCTGGCCTTCTGCGAAGGGCGCATCAAGCCGGGCCTGAGCGCCCAGCAGCTCTTCGCCGACGCGAAGCAGTTCCTCGCCGACGCGGGCCATTCGGGGCTCTGCCACCACCTGGGCCACGGCATCGGCCTGCAGCCGCACGAGGCGCCGCAGCTCAACCCGGAATACGACGCGGTCTTCGAGGCTGGCGACGTCTTTACCATGGAACCGGGGCTCTACTCGAAGGAACTGAACGCCGGCATCCGCCTGGAGCAGGACTACCTGCTGACCGAACGCGGCCTGGAACGCCTGACGGAGTTCCCGCTGGGGCTGGCGTAGGTTATTTCCCTGGAACGGCGGCGTGGAATCGCGAGAATCGGCGCGTCGCGCAGGCTTCGCGCACGGGCCCGGAACCTCGCCGCATGGACGGATCGGCCAAGGATCCTCCTTCTCCCCGCATCACGCGCCCGGACCTCGTCCTCACGGCGATTCTCGCGCTCTTCCATGGCTGGCTGCTGCACGGGTTCCTCTCCGGCGCCGACCACGAAGGCTGGCCGCGCTCGGCGCAGTTGAACGCGGGGATCGGCTTCGGCTACATCGCCCTGGGCCTGGCGCTGACGCTCGCCGCGAGCGCCCTGGTCGTCTGCTTCGCCAACTGGCTGAAATACGCCGGCGTCCTGCGCGGCGTCGTGCTGGTGCTCTGGACCTGCATGGCCTTCTGGTCCGCGGTGCTGATCTGGAGCCTGTACCTCGCGCCGCCGCGGCTGGTCGGCGCCGTGCGGATGGACTGGGCGCACGCGAAGACGGCCTGCCATGTCTACGTGGAAGCGCAGCGCACTTTCCTGGTCCAGAACAAGGGCCGCGAGTACGCCCAGACGCTTTCCGACCTGTACGAATCGAAGCCCGGCGCCGCCGACCGCGGCCTCGTCTCCGCCCCGTTCGTGCTCGCCGAAGGGCCCAACGGCATGGCGTGGAGAGGGTACCTCTACCGGATTCTCAAGGCCCAGGGCCCCGACGCCAAAGGCGGCGCGAAGAACTTCCTGACGCCCGCGCCGGACGGCGGGCCGCCGCGCATGACGCAGGGGTTTGCGCTCGTCGCCGCGCCCGCGGTCTACGAAGGCCCGCTGACGCCGGCCTTCATCGTCTGCCAGACGGGCGTGGTCTACGAATGCGACCTGGGCGCGGAGACGCTGCAGCTCTTTGAGGCGATGACGGAGTTCAACCCTTCGCGTTCGGGCAAGCACGTGTGGATCGAGTCCGAGCCCCGCTAGCGCGCAGGTGCAGGAAAATACTTGCCGCTCCGGACAATAGAAGTAAAGGAACCGCATCGTTCCTGTATTTGCGCGTTGAACCCGGCGGGCCACGGCCCGTCATACTCAAATAAAGGAGAATCGATATGGGTGGAATCCTGGTCTTGGCGGGCGGCGTGCTGTGCCTGATCGGCGGCCTGTTGATCGCCATCGCGGCGTTCAAGGAAAGCGTGCTCTGGGGGATCGGCTGCCTCATCATCCCGATTGTCGGGCTGATCTTCGTGATCACTCACTTCGAAGAATCCAAGGGCGGGTTGATGGCCTACGTCGCCGGCATCATCGCCGTGGTCGCCGGGACCGTCATGGGCGGCGGCGGCGGCTGATCGCTCAGGCCTTCAGCATCTTTTTGAAGAACGCGTAGGCCGCCCGGCGCGAATGCTCCGGCATGCTGTGCGGGCCTTCGAACTCGTAGTAGACGAAGCGGTCTTCCTGGCCGAAGAGCTTGTACAGGCGGCGCAGGTCGCGGTTGCATTCGCGCATGCCGCCGAGCGGGAAACAGTTGTCGTGGTTCCCGCCCAGCAGCATGAAGGGCCGCGGCGCGATGAGCCCGCACAAATCCTGCTGGTCGGCCAGGCGCAGCACGCCGGGCGTGAAGTAGTAGATGCTGTGGCTGTCGAGAAAGCTGAGCATCGATTCGTCGTACCACGGCGTGCGCCATTCCTCGATCACGCTGCGGTAGGTGCAGGTGCCGCAGACCGGCGCGGCGGCGGCGATGCGCTCATCCATCGCGGCCAGCATCCACGAATGCGTCCCGCCCTGGGAGACGCCCATCGTCCCGATGCGCGCGGCGTCCACGTCTTCGCGTCCGGCGACGTAATCGAGGCAACAGCACAGATCGTGGAGCGACTGGTTCACCATCGCCATCCCCTCGGGGATGCCGGGGTGGAACGGGTACAGCGCCACGCGCGCGTCGATGATCGCCGCGTTCCAGCCCTGCGCGACGATCTCGTGCGCGAACTGCGTCTCCACCTTCGCCACGTCGCTCCCCGAACCCGGCAGGTGCAGGATCGTCGCGCGCTTCCGCGCCGGACCGTGCGGGCGCAGAAAGACCAGGTTCGCGTAGGTGAACGGGCCCGTGCGCACGTGGAACTCTTCGCGCATGCAGTCTGCCAGGCGCACGCGCCCGATCGTCTTCACGCCCAGCGGCTTGCTGACCGGCGGCATGCCCGCCTGCGCGCGGTAGGCCTTGCGCAGCGCGCGCGCCCGGACGCGCCAGGTCTCGAGATCGGGCGTGG
>JAHCJK010000296.1 GCA_026184295.1 Planctomycetota bacterium | reverse complement strand
ATGGTCGCAGGGCGAACGCTCGGCGCTCAAGCTCGTCTACGTCGGCGGCGAGAAGGACAAGACCTCCTTCAAGCACCTGACCTGCTTCGGGGCCGACGCCTCGGGCAAGGCGACGCTGCACGTCTTCATTCCGCCCGACTGCGCCACGCTGCCGTCGATGGGCCTCGCGGTCAGCACCTCGCTCGGCTACGTCTGGCACGAGAGCAAAGGCCTGCCGCTCAAGCACGGCTGGAACGCGCTCGAATTCCCCCTCGCGTCGCCGCACTGGAAGACGCAGAAGACCCAGTGGGCCTTCACCGCGGGCATCGATCTGATCAAGGAAATCCGCGCCGTCAACCTGATCATCTACAACACCAAGGACACCGGCTGGCTGCTGGTGGACGGCCTGCACTTCGATCCCGACGAGACCGGCAAGAAGGTCGCGAAGCTGATCGAGGACCTGCTGGGCGAAGACTTCGTCGCGCGCGCCCAGGCCGAAGGCGAACTCGTCACCATCGGCCGGCCCGCGCTGGAGGCGCTGTACCAGCAGCGCACGACGGACCGCATGGAGATCATCCTGCGGGTCGGCGCGATCACCCGCAAGATCGAGGCGATGGAAGAGGAATTGCCCAAGGACAACCCGGAACTGAAGGAACAGATTCTCAAGCAGCGCGAGGAGGCTTTCTTCAACGAGGCCAGCGTGCGCGCGGACTTCGTGCTGAAAGGCTTCAAGACCGAACGCGAGAAGGCCGCCAAGCTGGTCAAGGACGCGAAGGACGAACTGGCGCGCGGGCGCATGGAGTTCGCCAAGCTGGAGTACACCGCCGAGGAAGACAAGAAGGCCTACAAGGAGATGCTCGACAAGCTGGAACGCTACGCCCAGTCGCTGGAAGAATCGCTGGCCACCATGCCGGACCCCGAGTCCGAACGCCGCAAGCAGGAAGCGATGATGAACGACCCGGCCAAGATGGAAGCGATGAAGATGGAGAACGAGAAGAAAGAAGCCGCCACGGAAGCCGAAGAGAAGAAGATGGCGGAAAAGATCGAGGCCGAACGCAAGGCCGAGGAAGCCAAGGACAAGCCGCTCGAAGTCCCCACGCTCAAACCACTCAAGAAGAAGCCGGCGAAGTGACGCCTGCGCGTCCGCGCCGCCACTCGCAAAGGAGTCCGCCCATGCATGCGCGCCTGACCACGCTCGCCGCCTTGGCCCTGCTGCTGGCCGCGCCCGGCCTTCGCGCCGAAGACGAACAGAAGACCGCCGCCGCCGAAGCGCCCGAGCCCGTGAAGGAACTGGCCGAGATTCCCGCCAGCCCCGCCGGCGAGAAGGAACGCGAAGGCCTGGAGACCTGGGCGTGGCGCGGCGAGAGCGGCGACCGCCTGGCGCTCGCCACCGTCTACACCAAGGAACAGCCGGAGAACCGCCTTCTCAAGCTCGACTACATCGGCACGCGCGGCGAAAAGGTCGGCGCGCAGTGCCTCACCAATCTGTACCTGGCCGAGAACGGCAAGGTGGAATTCCGCGTCTACAGCGGCGAGAAGCATCCGCCGCAGATGGCCGTGGCGATCTGCACCGGCGACAACTACACGTGGCAGGAGAGCGAACCCGTCGCGCTCAAGGAAGGCTGGAACGAGTTCAAGGCCGACTTCGGTTCGAAGAAGTGGAAGAGCGCCGCGAGCAACTGGAAGCCGAACGTCGAACTGCAGGAACGCAACGACGTCCGCGCGATTCACCTGCTCGTCTACAACGGGCGCGCCTCGGGCTACCTGTACCTCGACGCGCTGCAGTTCGACCGCGACGCGAAGTTCGAGAAGCAGACCAAGGACCTGGTGAAGAAGCTCGGCGACGAGAACTTCGAGACGCGCGAGAGCGCCGGGCAGGAACTGCTCAAGGCCGGCCGGCCCGTCCTGGAGTACCTGCGCGAAGCCATCGCGCACGGCGACGCCGAGACCGCGCAGCGCGCCAAGAGCATCGTCGAAAAGCTGGAAAAGCCCGCCGCCAACGCCACGGCCGAACGCCCCGAAGCCGCGCGCCGCAAGCCGCGCGCGCGCGACCGCGAAGAGTAAGCCCCGCCCGCCCCGCCAGACGCCCCGCCGCCGGCAAATAATCTGCGCTTTTGCGCGCTCATCGCGTGGGATATTCGGCTATTTACTTTCAGCGTGTCGGCGCCGCCGTTTCGCACGAGGTGCCGTTGGATATTTCGCCAAATGCGTGACTTCCGGCGGAAAGCACGGCTTACAATATTGCATGCCAAATAAACCGAGGATACCCTGAGATCCCTCATGATGAACACGCAAGCCGCTTTACGGATGGTTTCGGCCATGACGCTCGCCTGCGCGGCCCTTGCGCACGCGGAAGAGAGCGCGCCCGCGCCGCTCACGCCTCAGAACCTGCGCACGCTCATCGACAACCTCGGCGCCGAGAAGTTTACCGTGCGCGACAACGCCGAAGCGAAGCTGCTCGCCGGGGCCAGCGTGGAAGTGCTCTCGCGCCTGCAGGAACTCGCGCTGTACGAAGACGACGCGGAGATTCGCACGCGCGCCTGCATGCTCCTGCCCGAAGTCCGCGAACGCATCGGCGACGCGATCTACTCGAAGGATTTCTACATCCTCGGCCCCTGCCCCTTTCCCGAGGACGACTTTCAGTGGGGCGGCGAGAACAAACCCGAATGGATGCGCCACGCCACGCCGCTCGACAACCTGAAGGAGATCGACCTCGGCGCGCAGTACAAGGTCGCCTACAACAAGGCCAAGCACCTCGACAACGGCCAGGGCCCCGACACCAACGTGGACGCGACCATCGGCTGGAAGCGCCCGTACAAGAACGGCAAAGGCCTGCTGGATTTCCGCGCGCTCTTTCCGGACTGCCCCAACTACGCGACGGCCTTCGTGCTCACGTTCGTGAAGAGCAACGGGATTTCGCGCGCGCGCTTCTACATCGGCAGCGACGACGGCGTGGGCCTGTGGGTCAACGGCCAGTGCAAGCACTTCAACGTCGTCCACCGCGGGCTGGTGAAAGACCAGGACGCCGTGGACGTGGACCTGCAGGACGGCTGGAACCCCGTGATCCTGCGCATCCACCAAGGTTGGGGCGGCTGGGGCATGGGCATGCGCGTCACCGACCGCATGGGCAAGCCCTGGCCCGAGCAGGACATCGACCCCGACTGCAACGGCGAAGCCAAGCCCATGATCGCGCCTCCGGCCCTCCCGCCCGAACATAAGGATGCGACGAAGACCGTCGCGCCCGACGCGAAGGAAAAGGAAAAAGCGCCCCAGGCCGAGAAGCAGCGCATCCAGGTGATTCAGAAACAGTAGCGCGCGTCCCCTGTCCTCCCTGCCCTTCCTTGACTGGCCCGCCCCGCGTCTTCCGGTACGATACGCCCCTTTGATCGCGGCGTTCCCGTCGTTCGCCGTTCCTCCCGAGTTACACCGGAGTCTGCCATGGCCCCGCAGTTCATCTTCACGATGCGCGATTTCGCGAAGTACCACGACAAGAAATGCCTGCTGAAGGACGTCTGGCTCTCCTTCCTGCCTGGCGCGAAGATCGGCGTCCTGGGCGTCAACGGCGCGGGCAAGAGCACCCTGCTGCGCGTCATGGCCGGCGTCGAAAAGGATTTCGAAGGCGAAGCCGACCTCGCCAAGGGCGCCACCGTCGGCTACCTGCCGCAGGAACCGCACCTCACGCCCGACAAGAACGTCCTCGAAAATGTCGAAGAAGCCGTCGCGCACACGAAAGACCTGCTCAAGAAGTTCGAAGCCATCAACGAAAAGCTCGGCACGGAACTCTCCGAAGAGGAGATGAACGAGGCGCTCGAGGAACAGTCGAAGATTCAGGAGGCGATCGACGCCTGCAACGGCTGGGAACTCGACCGGCAGCTCGAGATGGCCATGGACGCCCTGCGCCTGCCCCCGCCCGACGCCGACGTGACCAAGCTCTCCGGCGGCGAACGGCGCCGCGTGGCGCTCTGCAAGGTGCTGATGCAGAGCCCCGACCTGCTGCTGCTTGACGAACCGACCAACCACCTGGACGCCGAATCCGTCGCCTGGCTGGAGCACTTCCTCCACGAGTACAAGGGCACCGTGGTGGCCGTGACGCACGACCGCTACTTCCTGGACAACGTCGCCGGCTGGATCCTGGAACTCGACCGCGGCCGCGGCATTCCCTACGAAGGCAACTACTCCGCGTGGCTGGAACAGAAGCAGAAGCGCCTGGCCGACGAAGAGAAGCAGCAGTCCGCGTGGCAGAAGAAGCTGGCCCGCGAACTCGAATGGGTGCGCATGTCGCCGCGCGCGCGCGTGGCCAAGAGCAAGGCGCGCCTGGCCGCGTACGAGGAACTGCGCGCGCAGGAATTCAGCGTGAAGGAGGACGACATCGACCTGCAGCTCCCGCCCGGGCCGGAACTGGGCCAGCGCGTGATCGAGGCCGCGGACCTGAAGAAGAGCTTCGGGGACCGGCTGATCTTCGAGGGCATGTTCTTCGAACTTCCGCGCGCGGGCATCGTGGGCGTGCT
>JAHCJK010000295.1 GCA_026184295.1 Planctomycetota bacterium | reverse complement strand
CACCGCCCGATGCGAAGCCAGGGCCGTCCGCCCTGGCTTTTTTGTGGCCGCAGGCGGACCGTTGCGCCGTCCAAGATGAACAAGGCCCGGTGCTGTTGGGCTTTGCAAATTGACCTGCTTCGTCCTAAACCTGTTCAAATGGATTGGGAGCCTTAAGGAGGGCGGATGCCCGAATTCCCGCTGTTTTGGGGTACGCCGTGGCCGTGGTGGCTGGTGGTCCTGGCCGCCGGCGGCGCGGGCGCGCTGACTCTGCGCGGGTATGCCCGGCGCACCAAGGAACTGAAAGCGCCGCTCCTGGCCTGGCTCAAGGTCCTGCGGCTGCTGGGCTGGGCGCTGATCTTTCTCTGCCTGCTCCAGCCGATCTACCGGACGTTCATCCCCGAAGAGTTCGCCAGCCGCGTCACGGTGCTCGCCGACGACTCGGAGAGCATGACGTTTCCCGACGGCCCCGGCACGCCGGTGCGCCTGGAACGGGTCAAGACCCTGCTGGGCGACCGCGAACAGGCCGCATCGCTGCTCGGGAAGCTCGACAAGAGCTTTCAGGTGAAGCTGGAAGCGCTGAGCGCCGGGGCGCGCCCGGTGGAATCCCCCGCCGAACTGACCGGCAAAGGCGAACGCACCGACCTGGCCAAGGGCCTGGCCGACGCCTTCGCGCGCCTGAAAGGCCCCGACGCCGGCGGGCTGATCCTGATCTCCGACGGTGCCGACAACGCCAAGGGCGACCTGCTGAAGGTGGCGCAGAGCTACCGGCGGGCCGGCATCCCGATCTACGCCATCGGCATCGGCGCGGCCGAAAGCCCCGACCTCGCGGTCACCCAGGTGCGCTGCCGCCGCACGGTCAGCAAGGACACGCTCGCCCACGTCCAGGTGGAGATCGCGCGCTCGGGGATTCCCGCGGGCCCGCAGACCGTTCGTATTCTGCGCAAGGGGAACGTGGTCAAGGAAGCGACGGTCGAGATGAGCGGCGAGAAGGCCACCGCGGATTTCGAGTTCCTCCCCGACGAGCAGGGCTTTCTCGAATACGAGGCCGTCGTCGAACCCCACGCGGGCGAACTGGTGACCAGCAACAACGGCATGGTCTTCGGCTTCGTGGCCTTCTCGCGCAAGCTGCGCGTCCTGTACATGGAAGGCAGCGTCTACCAGCACTACGACTACGGGCGCCTGGTCTGGCGCGAACGCTGGGAACACGAGTTCCTGAAGATGGCGCTGGAAGAGGACAAGGACGTCGAAGTGGACGTGATGCTCAAGGAGTTCAAAGGGCGCTTTCCCGAGAACATCAAGGTGGCCAAGGAGGCATACCCGAAGACCAAGAAGGAACTCTACCAGTACGACGTGATCGTCAATTCGGACATCCCGTACCAGCACTTTTCGCCCGAGCAGGTCCAGAACACGGTGGACTTCGTGGCCAAGCACGGCGGCGGCTTCTGCATGATCGGCGGCTGGGACGCCTTCGGCCAGGGCGGGTACGCGGGCACGCCCTTCGACCGCATGCTGCCCGTTGAGATGAACGCGTCGGACAAGGCCGTCGAGTCCGACAAACTCGCCGAAAAGCTCGGCACGGATGCTTTTCGCTGGCAGGTGACCGACGAAGGCTGGATCCACCCCATCATGCAGATCGACAAGGATCCCAAGAAGAACCGCGAGATCTGGGACAAGCTGAACAAGCTGGGGCGCGGCGGCGGGCCGAGCTTTCACGGCTTCGCCATGACCACCCGCTACAAGCCGGCCGCCAAGGTCCTGGCCGTGGTGGGCGAGGAACAGTTCGACAGCCCCTACGGGCCCATGGTGCTGGTGGCCGTGCAGTCTTACGGCGACGGCTTCTCGATGGCCTTTACCACCGACAGCACCGGCGGCTGGGGCGCCGAATGGGAGGATTCCTGGGGCGACGACGACACCGATCCCGACCGCCGCAACATTTACTACAAGATCTTCTGGAAAAACGCGATCCGCTGGCTGGCCGCCAAGCGCATGGAAGCCCCCAACCAGCTCGTGCAGATCGAGACCGAAAAGGTGGTCGTCGGGCGCGGGGAGATGCCCGTCCTGCGCGTGAAGGTCATGACCCAGGACTACGAACGCACCCACGAAGCCGCCGTCGCGCTGACCATCGCCGGACCCGACGGCAAGACGCGCGAACTCAAGGTCTTCCCGCGCTACGAGGAACCCGGCGTCTACGAGCGCAAGCTGGAACTCCCGGAGGTCGGGCGCTACGAGATCGAGGCGCGCGCGGTGCTGCGGGGCGATGAATTGGGCAGCGACAAGACCGTCATTCAGGTGCGGCCCGCGACGGAGGAGCTGCGCCGGCTCAGCCAGGACGCCGAGACGCTTAAAAAGGTCGCGGACGCCAGCGGCGGCGAGTACCTGCCCTTCGAGGACGCCGGCGAACTCTTCAAGCTCCTGCACAAGGACACGCACGTGATCCAGCGCCACCGCGACTCCGACCTGTGGGACAACGGCTGGATCTACTCCGCCATCGTCGTGCTGCTCTGTCTGGAATGGTTCCTGCGCAAGCGCGCCGGGCTGCCCTGACGCGGCCGCCAGGACGGATGTCCATGCGAATGAAGCGCCTCCGCACCCCGATGCCTCCCGCCGCGCGCGCCCTGGCCGCCGTGCTGGCCGCGGGGTGCCTCGGCAACCCTGCACGCCGTACGCTCCGCCGCAGGCGCCGAACAGGGCTCGGCGAGGCACCGTGCGCACTGCTCTCCGGCGGGCCCTTTCACGCCGCGGCGCTGGTCAAACGCACGATCAAGGGCACGCTCCCGCGCGTCGTGGAACTGGAAGGCTTCAACAGCATCAACGGCAACACGGTGCAGAACGGCTTCGCCGCCGGGCGCGCCTGCATCGTCTTTCTCTCCGCGACCGGGCGCCCCGGCGTCTACGCGCCGCTGACGCCCACGACGCCGCGCATGGGCCTGAGCGCCGACGGCGTGGAACTGGTGATGGGCGATCCGCCCTTCAGCATCCCCGTCCGGCCCCAGGTGCTCCAGGAGGGGCTCGCGCTGCTGCTCGAACGCGACGCCGCCGGCGCCCTGCCCGATCGCGCCGCCGCGTTCCTCAAGGACGCCTGGGAACGCCCCGAGATCGAGTCGCGCTACCTCGCGGTGGCGTTCGCCGGCTACCTGCGCGAACCGCGCGCCGTGCCCTGGGTCGCCCAGGCCTCCGGCGACAAGCTGCTGCGCCTGCGGCTGAGCGCCATCGACGCGCTGAAGCGCATCGCTTCGCCCGAGGCCGTCGAGGCCCTGCGCGGGCTGCTGAAGGACGAACGCGCCTCCGTCGCGCAGGCCGCCGCGGAAGCGCTGCTGGACCTCCAGCGTTCCTCCGCGCTGGAAGACCTGCTTGCCTGGGCGCAGCGGACCTCCCTGGAGACCGCTCGGATGCCCGCCGGCGACGCGCGGCGCGCGCGACCGCTGGCGGCCATCGCGAAGCTGCTCCTCTTCGTGGACGAACGCGGACCGCTCTTCCCGCCCGAACGGATCTGCCCCGCGCTGCTCGATCTGGCCCGCCAGAAGGACGTGGAGCCGGCCGTGGCCTCCGACGCCCTGTATGTATACGGCACGCTGGCGCAGGCGCCGCAGATGGACGCGCTGATCGAACTCTCCGACGATCCCGTCTACGCGCAGCGCGCGCTCGCCGCGGCGGCGCTTTCGCGGGCCAGCATGCGCGCGACGGCCAACCTGGAGGCCTTCCGCGCCTGGTGGAAGGATGCGCGCGCCGCCTTCGGCGAAGATCTGCGCCGCCAGGTCGCCGAATCGGCCGCCCGTAGCCTCGCCGACGAATCCGATCCCGACCTGCACCTCAGCCTGGTCTCGATCCTGCGCATGGCGCCGCAGCCGCTGGCGCTTGCAGCGGCCGCGCCGATGCTGCTGGACGACAAGAAGGCCGCGCGCCTGGACACGATCGAACTCCTGTACGCGCGCACGCCGCTCGCGCTGCCTTTCCTGCTCGAACGCGCGGCCTGGGAGCGCGACGCGGACCGCAAACTGGCCCTCGACGGCCTCGCCGCCCTGGGCGCGAAGCACCCGCGCCTGCGCGACCTGGCCCGGCGCCTGGCGCGCGCGGCCCTTTGCGAACCCCAGCCCACGGTGCGGCGCAGCGGCATCCGCGCCTCGGGTGCGCTGGAAGACCCCCGCGGCATGCGCGCGCTGCTGGAATCGATTCGCGACCCGGGCACCTACGAAGCGGACGACGCGGCCGCCTCGATCTACCGGATTTCCGCGCGGACCCTCGGCTTCGGCGTCTACGAACCGTACGCCGACCAGGAACTGGGCGCGCAGCGGCTGGCCGGATGGTGGGGCGCCGTGGAAGCCGGCGAAAAAACGCCCTATGCCCCGCCGCTTTTGCGCGAGCCCCCGGAGGGCGCGCCGGAGGCCGGAGCGCGCCAGGCGCTCGAAAAAATGCTGCGCGAAGGCGACAGCCGCCCCGCCGCCGCCGCCTTCGCCGAACTCCATCGCGCGCTCCCGGCCGGCGACCCGTTGTGGACGCGCCTGCTGGCCGCGGAGCGCC
>JAHCJK010000294.1 GCA_026184295.1 Planctomycetota bacterium | reverse complement strand
CGCGCCCACGCGCGGATCGGGCGGGTCGCCGGCCAAGTCCAACCGCGACCCGGGCGCCGAGATCGGCAGCCTGCACCGCCGCGGGCTCTCGCTGGCGGCCAAGTTCAGCCTCTTCATCTCGCTCCTGATCCTGCTCATCTCGCTGCTCTTCGGCCTCGTCGTGATCCGGCTCTTCAAGGACAAGCTGAAGGAAGAGATCAAGCGCTCGGGCTACCAGCAGGTGCTCACGCTCAAGCCGCTCGGCAAGCGCGTCTACCGCAGCTTCGTGGACACCTGGCTGATGAACACGAAGGCCGAGGCGAAGAGCTACGCGGACACGCCGGCCGGGGTCTCCGACAAGGCGGACCTCAAGCAGATTCTCGACGGCGACCCGCGCATCCTCGACCTGGCCGTCTTCGCCTCCAAGGAGCCCGCCAAGGACCCCAGCGGCGTGGTGGTGATCGCGCGCGGCCTGACCACCTTCTCGATGCCCAACGACCCGACCAAGTTCGAGACCGTGGACGGCGGCGACCCCGACATCAAGGTCTGGTGGGGCGACATCACGGTGGACGACAAGCACGAGCGCGTCCTCTTCTTCCGCGTCCCGCTGGAAGGCAAGGACGACAAGCTGCTCGCGACGGGCAACCTGATCCTCTCGGCCTCGCAGATCGACCAGGAAGTGCAGAGCCTGATCCGCAAGATCGCGCTCTTCGGCCTGCTCTTCGTCCTCGCCGGCATCGCGCTCTCGCTCGGCCTGGCCTCGCTGGTGACCAGCCCCATCAACGTGCTGGTGCGCGACATGGACATCGTCGCCCGCGGCGACCTGGAACACGAGACGCGCCCGCAAACGAGCGACGAGATCGGGCTCCTGGCGATGGCCTTCAACCGCATGACCAAGAGCATCCGCTCGGCGCGCGAGCACGAGCGCCAGGTGGAGCGCATCAACGCCGACCTGAGCATCCTCAAGGAAATCCACGCCAAGCTGATGCCGGAAAAGATTCCGCAGATTCCCGGCTACGACATCTTTACCGGGTACTACTGCGCGCGCGAAGTCGGCGGCGACTACTACGACTTCATCCCCGTGGACCGCGACCACCTGGCGTTCGTGATCGCCGACGTCTCGGGCAAGGGCATTCCCGGCAGCATGTACATGGGCTACACGCGCACGATCCTGCGCATGATGGCCACCGAGAACCTGAGCCCCGCGGACGTGCTGAGCAAGACCAATTACCACGTCGCCAAGGACATCAAGCGCGGCATGTTCGTCACCGCCATGTACGCGATCGTGAACGTGCGCACGCGCGAGATGACCGTCGCGTCGGCCGGCCACAATCCGATGGTGATCTGGCGCGCCGCCACGCGCACCCACGAACTCGTGCGCCCCAACGGCATCGCCCTGGGCTTCGACAAGGGCCCGATCTTCGACCGCACCGTGCGCGAGCAGAAACTGAAGCTCAACCGCGGCGACCGCGTGGTGATGTACACCGACGGCGTGGTCGAAGCGATGAACGCGGAGCACGAGGAATGGGGCGACGAGGCGCTCGAGGCGTTCGTGCAGCAGAACGCGGAGATCAAGAGCAAGGATTTCGTGCGCCTGCTGCTCAAGGCGCTGGACGATCATAAGGGCGAAGCGGAACAGCACGACGACATCACCTTGACGACCTTCAGGATCGAGTGACGAGCGCATGGCAGAGGCCGTACACCGGGAATTGATCGTTCCGAGCGACACCGCCTACCTGGCGCAGGTGCGCAAGGCCGTGCTTGACGTGCTCGGCCGCAGCGTCTTCCAGCCCAGCGTGGTGCATCTGATCTCGCTGGCCGTGGACGAAGCCGTGGCCAACGTGATGGAGCACGCGTACTCCCATTCGGGCGAGCGCGTGAAGAAGGAAATCCAGATCGTGCTCGACGCCGATCCCGAGCGCTTCGAGATTCTGATCCGCGATTCCGGCCAGCGCTTCGACCCCGCGATTCTGCCTGACGTGGACATCCGCGAACACGTCCGCAAGGGCAAGAAGGGCGGGCTGGGCGTCTTCCTGATGCGCAAGATCATGGACGAGGTCAATTACTCGTTCAAGCAGGGCACGCACAACGAGTTGCAGATGATAAAGTACGTTGACAATCGAGGGTAGGTGGCTAAACCAGCTTTTTCCTGGCACAAGGTGAGGAGTCTTCTCAAAATGCCGCTCGAAGATTTCAGCATTAAGCAGGAACCCGCGTCCAAGCCGGGCGTTACCCTTGTGCATGTCGCGGGGTACCTGGACGCGCATACGTACGAGCAACTGGAAGAGACGATCGCGGAACTCTTCGGCAAGAACCTCTACAAGATCGTCGTCGATCTCGCCAAGGTGGAATACATCTCCTCCGCCGGCGCGGGCGTCTTCATCGGCGCGCTTTCCGAGGCTCAGGAGCACGGCGGCAACATCGTCCTGATGAGCCCCACCAGCAACGTCCGCGAAGTCTTCGACCTGCTCGGCCTGACCCAGATCTTCCAGGTCGTGGACGACCAGAAGGCGGCGCTCGCCGCGTTCTGACCTTGAAGGGCGTTCAATGCCTTTGCGCGGCCGTCCTTCGGGACGGCCGCGCGCGTTTCGGGCGGGCGCGTCTCGGACGTGGATACCGCGCCGCCTTCGCGCTAGGATACCCCGCATGGCCAAGGCCAAACGCGCGCTCCGCCGGGCCGTCTACGGCGGGTCCTTCGACCCGCTCACGATGGGCCACATGTACATGATCCGCGAAGGCGCGCGGCTCTTCGACGAACTGATCGTCGCGATCGGCATCAACCCCGCAAAAAAGTACACCTTCCCGCTCGAAGAACGCCTCGAGCACCTGCGCGAATGCACCCGCGGCATCGGCCAGGTGACGGTGGGCCGGTTCGAGAACCGTTTCCTGGTCGATTACGCGCGCGAGACCGGGGCGCAGTACATCCTGCGGGGCGTGCGCAACGCCGGCGACTACGAGTACGAACGGACGATGCGCCAGGTCAACGGCGACATCGACGAATCGATCACCACCGTGCTGCTGATGCCGCCCCGCGAACTCGCGGAACTCTCTTCGAGCTTCGTCAAAGGCCTGGCCGGCCCAGCCGGCTGGCAGCGCGTCGTCCGCAAGTACCTGCCCCCGCCGGTGTACGCGAGCTTCCTGCGCGTGTACGGCCGCGCGCCGTCCAAGCGCCGCTGATTCCAACGTTTCTCGCGTGTGACATCGGTGCTTGTAGGTTTGAGCCGTTCAAAGGGGTGCCATGGGTCACGGCAGTTGGTGACCCGTGCCGCGCGCCAAGGTCTCGCGTCCGGCATCTCCCGGGCTTGCAAGCAACGTAGCGCGGAAGCCTGCGCGGACACCTTCGTCAAGGCTGGACGCGAGGCATGGGTCGAGAACGGCTTCGACCCATGGCACCCTTCTGAACGGATCGAATCTACATGGTTGAGCGATCGAAGGCGGGGCTTACGTGTGCTTTGACCAGACGGTCTCGAGAATCTTCCCGGCTTCCTGGAGGAGTTGTTCGCTGGTGAAGGGTTTCAGCAGCACCTGCGCGCGGCCGGGGCAGGCGGCCAGGAGCGCCTGGCGCGACGGGCCGCGCACGAAGCCGCTGACGAAGATCACCGGCAGGTCCGGGCGCAGCGCCTGCATGCGCAGGTAGGTCTCGAGCCCGCCCAGGCGCGGCATGTAGGCGTCCAGAATCGCCAGCGTGATCTTCTCGGGCTCTTCCTGGAAATGTTCGAAGGCCTCCAGGCCGTCCGAGGCGGTCATCACTTCGTAGCCGTTCTGCTGCAGGATCGTGCGGACGAAGTCGCGGAAGTTCTCTTCGTCGTCGGCGAGCAGCACGCGCATGCGCGGGATGTTGGCGCGCGCGCCGCTGTCGAACGCGTTCTGGATCGCGAAGGGCGCGGCGGGCATGGCCTGCGCGGCGGTCTGCGCGAGCTGCTGTTCGCCGGCCTCGTCGTCGAGCGGGATGCCCTGGCCGGGCGCGGGTCCGGTCAGGCGCGGGCGCGATTCCTGCCCGGGGATGGTGATCGTCCAATTGGTGCCGCGGCCGGTGGCGCTCTCCAGTTCCACGCGCCCGCGGTGCTGCAGGATCACCGCGCGGGCGAGCGCGAGGTCGAGCGTGTCGCCGGCGCCGCCGGAGACGGGGAGCAGGCTGTCGATCACCTGCGCGCGGGTCATCGCGTCCATGCCGACGCCGGTGTCGCCGATGGTCAGTTCGGCGCTGATGGGCGAGGCCGGGCTGCTGGGATCGACGCGGCGCGTGCGGATGGACAGGTCGCCGCCGGCGGGCATGTGCGCTTCGGCCTGGCGGCCCAGCGCCAGCACCATCGCGCGCACCAGCGCCGGATCTCCGAAGACCTTCGGCAGCGCGTCGCCAAGGTCGAGCTTCACCTTGACCGTGGGCGGCAGCAGGTGCTGCAGCATGCGCGCGGCCTCGGCCACCGGGTGGTTGAAGTGGAAGATCATCCAGCCCGCGCCGGAGTCGTAGCCGGCCTCGGTCGTGCGGCGCAGCAGCCCCGCGGCCATCTGCGCCGCGTAGAGGATCGCGCCCAC
>JAHCJK010000293.1 GCA_026184295.1 Planctomycetota bacterium | reverse complement strand
GTTCGCCGGCGACCAGGGCCAGTTCGGATCGACCTGGTTCGAGGCCAGGGCTTCCTTGATGGCCTTGTCGTCCTTGATCAGGGAATCCAGCGATTCGTTGTCGGGCGTGTTCAGATCCATGAAGATCAGCACGCCGCAGACGAGCACCACGATTCCGGCGACGATCCATTCGAGCTTGTCGGTCAACGCTTTCATGTCTCGAGCTCCTCTCCGGCCGCCCAGGCGGGCGGCGGGTTCGCCTCAATCCAGGGTCACTTCTTGGCCGGCGGGGCGGCCGGGGGCGCGAAGGCGGCCTTCGCGCCTTCCGCGTCGAACGAGTTCAGTTCCAGCAGGACCAGCACCTGCAGGGGCGGTTCCTGGAAGTACGGATGCACCTTCGCGCTGTTGCCGTCCTTCTTCGGCACGCCCAGCCCGGCCAAGTCTTCCACCCCGGGGTAGGCGCAGGACGCACGCTGCGTGTCGATCTTGCGGATGACCCCGTAGAAGACGTTCGTGTTCTCCAGCGCTTGCAGCACCGGCGCCACGACGCTGAACGGCGCGGTGAAGCGCAGTTCCAGCCCCGCGGTCTTGACCGGGCTCGGGCCGGACGGGTCCTTGTACAGGCTGGCGGCCTTGCCCAGGTCCCAGGCCTTGCGCGCGTAGGCGCTGGTGCGCGCCGCGTAGTCCTTCTCGCCCAGAATCTCGATCTTGTCGAGGCTCATCACGCCCTGGAGCGCGCGTTCGGTGCTGTCGGGCTTGGTCAGGTCGGGTTCGAAGGAGGTCTGCGAGACGTCGCCCTTGGTCTCGGAGAGGATGCGCACCAGTTCGTCGATCAGCGCCAGGCGTTCGATGCGGAAGAGGCGGTCGTTCTCGTCCTCGGTCTTGCGCCCTTCGAACATCTGCTGCGTGGCGAAATCGGCCGGCAGGCGCAGGTTGTTCTTGGCCGCCTTGTCCAGAATCTCCTGGCGCGTGTCCTTCAGCCACTGGTCGAACTGGATCTGGATGTCGGAGGGCGCCTTCTTGAAGCGTTCGCCCAGGACCAGCTTCTTGTCCTTCAGGCTGTCCAGGATCTGGTTCTTTTCGGCTTCGAGCTGCCGCTGGTAGTTGTTCGCCGCGACCACGTAGGCGTTGTTCTGGATGCTCTTGTGGTCCTTGGCGAGCTGCGCGACCTTGGCGCGCTTGGTCTCGTTGTTCGCGCGCAGGCCGTCGGCCTGTTCGCCGAGGCTCGGCACCACGAGCAAATAACCGCCCGCGGCAATCACCAGCACGACGGCGAGCACGATCCAGAAGACATACCGTTTGACCGCGTCCACTGTGTATTCTCCTTAGGAAAGCCCTGGTCGGGATCCCGGTTCCTGGTCTCGAACGGCCGTCACTTCTTCGCCGGAGGCTTGGCGGGCGCGGCCGGCGCCAGCGCGACCTCGACGTCCTTGTCTTCCTGCGGGCGCCAGCGGAACATCAGGTGGAAGGCCGTGTAACGGTGCTCGGTGGGCGTGCCGTACACGGGCGCGTCGCGGCGCAGGTCGCCCAGCCAGTCCAGGTTCGCGACCGCTTCCTTGTGGGTCTTGTTCTCGATGCGCTCGATGGAGGTGTTCTTCACTTCCTCGCCGATCTCGGGCATCGTCTTCAGGATTTCGCGCACGCGGTCGATCGAGGCCAGGTCGGGGCTCTCGCCCGAGACGATCACCACCAGCGGCAGGTCGTTCGCGGGGTTCTTGTCCTTGCCCAGGAAGGCGTAGAAGCCGTCGGCCCCGGTCAGGTTGCGCGAGTTGGCCACCTGCTGCGTGCGGTCGCCGTTCACTTCCGTGGCGCCCTGCAGGGAGCCGTCGGAGGAGAAGGGGTAGCGCGAGAGGTACAGGTTGGTGAGGTAGATCTTCGACTTGTCGCCCCAGAACGGCTTGCCCTCGGCGTCCTTCAGGCCCACCAGCTTGGCGTAGACCTGCGTCAGGCGTCCGCGTCCGCGGCCGACGCGGGCGAGCGTCTCGACGCGCGCCTTGGCCGCCGGCAGCGGCGCGGTGACCTTGGCCAGCGTGTCCTTGTACTGGTCGGCTTCCTTGATGGTGGAGTCGATGCTCTGTTCCAGCGACTGCTGCGCGGCCAGTTCCTTGCTCGCGCGCATGTACCCGGCGCCCAGGCAGAGCAGGATCGCCACGGCCGCGACGGCGGCGGGGACCTGCAGCTTTTCCAGCTTGTTCGACTGGACGCGGTCCTTCGGCAGCAGGTTGACGGTCAGTTCGCTCAGCCCCAGGCCCTGCAACCCCAGCCCGATGGCCACGGCCATCGTGGGGAACTCGTTGGCGAAGACGCCCGGATTGACCGCGCGGTCGATCACGATGCGCTTCACGTTCTCGACGATGGTGAAGGGCGCCTCGCGCACCTGGCTGGCCATCGTCTCGGCCATGCGCGGCAGGCGGAAGGTGTGCCCGAGCAGGTAGCCCTGCGCGATCTTCTGCCCGCGCGCCTTGCTCTTGTAGAACCCGATGGTGCGCTGGATTTCGGCGCCGAGCTGGCGCAGCGTCGGTTCGATGACGCCCAGAATCTTTTCCTTCTGCTTGTTCGACTCGAGGTTCTTCTTCAGTTCCTCGGCCTTGTCGTAGCTGACCTTGAACTTGTTCTCGAGCACGCGGGTGATCTCGCGGCCCGCGATCTGGATCGTGCGCGAGTACATGTGGCGGCCGTTCATCACCACGAAGTCGGTGCTCTTGTAGCCCGCGTCGAGGATCAGGGTCGCGCCCGCCGGCTGGTGCTCGTACTTCACGAAGTTGAAGAGCGCCACCGGGGCCACCGTGATGCCCTGGACGTTCAGCTTGAACTGGTCGGTCAGCGCCAGGATGTCGGCGATGATGTTCTTGCGGACGACGACCATTTCGACGCCCACGCCCGCGCCGGTGGGATCGTCGTACTTTTCCCAGTCCATCTCGACCTGGTCGAGCGGGAAGGGGATCTGCTGCTTGGCTTCGTACAGCACCAGGTCGTCGAGCTTGCTCTCGGAACCCGGCGGAAGCTGGAACTCGCGGAAGAGGCACATGTCGCCCGAGAGCGAGAGGAACACCGCGTCGCGCCCGAACGAGCGGTTGTTGCAGAGCGTCGTAAGCGCCGCCTGCACCCGCTGCGACCGGTTGGCTTCGTCGTCGCCCGCCTGGATGTCGATGATGTCGAAATCCACCATGCGGGCTTCGGTGCCCGCGCGGACCATCTTCACGGCCTTGATGGCCGAGTTCCCGATGTCCAAGCCCCAAACCACCCTGTATGACATAACCAGTGGCTCCTTTTATTGCGGCCTCGTGCTCATGAGTGTTGTCGTTGCGTCCCACACATCTGTTGAACAATCTGCAAAAAGAGACCCGCGTGCATTCGCAAAATGCCCAACGGGAGTTTCTCCCAGCAGTCGGAAACGCAGAGGTCTTAACTAATTGGCGTAACTAGAGTTTAGCTATACTGCATCAGTGTCAAGACTAAAAAGCTCCGGATGCCCCCGCGCGCCGCGCATCTCGTTCCTGCTGTGCGTGTAAAGCGTTGGCGCTCGGAACGATGCAGCCCAATAAAAACGGGGTGGTCCCGCTGGGAACCACCCCGTTGCGCGTGTGCAAGACTCGGTCTACTTCTTGTCGGAACCGAAGAAGTCGTCGAGCGCCGATTCGGCGGCCTGCTGGTACTCCTGGCTGACCCCCGAATCCTTGTCTTTGTTCTTTTCCATGCTGGCCAGCATCGTCTCGGTCAGCTTCTGCGTCAGTTCTTCGGCGTACAGGCGCACCATGCCCAGCGTGGTGCGGTCGTCGAAGATCACGACCACGAGCGCGCGTTCGGCGACCAGCCCGATGTGGATGTTCTCGTTCTTGCCCTGGTGGAAGAGCACCGAGAACTCGGTCTCGCCCAGCAGCTTGGCGACCTCGCGGGTCGAAGCGAACGAACCGGCGACCAGCGCGGCGATGGAGTCGGTGTTGAAGGACTTGGTGAAGCCCTTCTTCGTGACCAGGTGGCCTTCCTTGTCGATCAACAGCGCGCACTTGGCCTGCGAGCGTTCGAGAAAGCCTTCGAGGATTTTATTGATCTCTTCGATATCTTCTTCATAAAAGACCAGACGCGCCTTGCGCATCTTTTCGCTAAATTCCATCGTGCGTATCCTCCTCCAACTCGGGGCGGCCGGACCGAAGCTGCCAGCTTCCGGCGCCCCTCAAAGTTAGCGATCAGGCTCCTCTTTACTAACCCCGTTTCCGCGTGCCGTCCAGATTTTTGTTCACCTTGTGCTTGCCGCGCTACTTCAGAAACCCGCCAAAGTACGCCGCCGCGCCGGCCGCGGCGGCCAACACCACCACGATGGCCACGATCAGACCCGCCTTGCTGCCGCCGCCGCTGGGCGCTTCTTCGACGGCTTCGCGCGCGGGTTCGGCGTCGGCCGCCGAGACCTGCGCGGCCTGGGCTTCCGCTTCGGCCTGCTTGCGGCGCGCGATTTCGAGCGAGACCGGATTCGCCTTCGGCCCGCCCGCCGATGCGGCCGCGGCCGGGACCGATTCGGTCATCGGCGGAGGCGGCGGCG
>JAHCJK010000292.1 GCA_026184295.1 Planctomycetota bacterium | reverse complement strand
GACTTCCGCACCCAGCGTCCCGGAGGCCCCCCGAAGGCCTGACCGCGCGTAACGCGCCATCCTCCGCATCGCATGACGAAAGAGGTCCACCGTGCCCGTTAAAACCAAAGCGCGTCCCGCGAAGAAGAAGTCCTCCGCGCACGCTCCAAAGAAAGCCGCTCCCGTGAAGAAAACCAAAGCCGCCGCGCCCGCGCGCCCTGCCGCCGCGGCGGCCGTCAAGAAAGCCCCGGCCGAACCCGAGGCTGCCGCTCCCGACAGGAACACCATGAAAAAGCACAGCAAGTCGGCGGCCGCCGTCGCCGAACCGCCCGTCGAACCCAAACCGATGCCCGCCGCGCCCCTTTCGCGCTCCGCGCTGATCAAGCTTCGTCACGAGATGATGAAGAAGGAAATCGATCAGATCCGCGAAGACCTGGAAGCGGAAGAGAACGACGAGTAAGCGCTCCGGCGCGCTCCTCACAATCCCCGGCAGCCACCTCGCCGCGGCCCCGCGCCGCCGGCCGGCGCCTTCTTGCGCCCCGCCCCCGGCCCGGAACCTATACCGAAGGCACGTGCAGCCACGGGTCGAGCGGCCGGTCGCTCAGGCTTTCGGACCCGAAGCGCAGCACGTGCCCGTCGGGGTCCTCGACGTGGAATTCGCGCGCCCACGCGTAATTGCGCGGAGCAAACAGGATCTTCGCGCCCCGGGCCGCGAACTCTTCGTGCAGGCGCCCGGCGTCCTCCACCCCCACCCACACCCAGGTGCCCGGGTGCCCCTGCGCGCCCTGGCAGAGCATCACCGCGCCCCGGTCGCGCGAGACCGAGGCCATCTCGCCCGGCACTTCCCAATCGACCTTGAAGCCGAGCCGCTCCAGGTAGTACGCGACGCTGGCCTTCAGGTCCTTGACGCGCAGGATCGGAATCGAGTTTTCGACCAACACGGGCTTGGGGTTGGACACGGCGAACCTCCCGGGCAAGGGGCTTGGCGCTTCTTCCGATGACGCATCACCCTGGTTTCGACCAGCGGAGCACGTAGCGCGCCATCGAGGCGTCGGCCGCATCCTTCGCGTCGAGCAGTTCGCGCAGCGCGGGGGCCAGCGGCGTCAGGCCCGCGTGGTATGCGTCGTGGTCCACGATCCGCCGCGCGGCCGCGAGCGCCCCCTTGCGCAGGGCCTCGTCGCCGGAGCGCAGGAACCCCGAGGCGGGCTCGGCGCTGGCGCGCAGCACGCCGTCCACGGTCAGGCACTGCGCGGCGTAATGGCGGTTCCTGGCCTCGGGGCTCGCGGCCTCGGCCTGCTGGCGGGCGATCCGCGCCGCGTACTCCGCGTCACTTAAAAATTTGCGGGCCTCGCCCGGCGTCAGGCGCGTGAGCGTCCACTCGTCCTCGCTGCCGTTGGCGAGGTACTCGTAGGTGTAGTCCCAGGCGTAGAACATGCCGCAGACGGGGCAGCGGCGGAATCCGTGGTTGGTCGGCGCGCCGGGGCCTTCGGGCACGGGCGCCAGCCGGTCGCCCTCCGGCGGCCAGGAGCGCGTGGCGGAAGGGTCGGCGTATTTCTCGAACGCGCTCTCGTAGTCGCTCAGGCGGCTGCAGATCTCGCAATCGGCCAGCGTAATCGGCGTGCGCGGGGCGGCGTCAGGAGCAGTCGCGGGCGAGTCGGCCATGCCGGAAGCCTAGCCTAGACCGCGAACGGTTTCCACAGGTCCACGAAGCGATCTACGGTCCAGCCGACCAGGTCGGAAACCTGTCCGTCACCAATCTCCACGATGCGCGGCGTCCCGTCGGTTCTTTGAACCACATCCACCGAGAAAAAAGGACTGTGAATGCGTGCGGCGGCAGCCTTCGCGATCTCGGCAAATGCCCCGGAACCACCTACGACGCCCTGGACCACAAAAAATCGGCTTTCGGTATTCGCGTCAAAGGCCTCGACCCGGCGCACGCAGAGGCCGCCTTCGATTTCGCCGCGGTAGTCCATCATCGCGGCCACAATAGCGGGGGCATCTTCTGGTTTGGCCGCGATCGCGCCCGGCGGCGCCTTAAGGGACTTCACGAAGTCTTTGAGAAAGTATCCTCCAGGCCAAGCGAGTTTGCGCAGTTCGGCCACGACGTCCGCGCCGACCGGAAGCACCACAGTTTCGGGTGTCAGATCCGCGAGTGTGGCGTACCAATTGGGGAGATAGTGCGCCGCCTGGTAGGCTTCGGGCGAGGTTAGCATCGCCGCACCGGCCGCCGCTACGGCCTCGGACATGCGAAGGTAAGCCTCGGGCTTGACCATCCACCCACGGTAGACGACCGTGCATCCGCTCATCTCGCCGAGCAGCGCGCGTCCTTCCTTAAGGGTGCGTTCGCCGATGCAGGAGGCCGTGAATCCGGCCGCTTCCACCGCGGCTTTCTGATCTTCAAATTGCGGATCGGGCACGCCCTTGCGCAGGGGGTGCTCGGAAAAGAGGAAGTGCAGTCGCATGGCAGTCGGACGAGGGCGGCCGAAGGCCGCGCTTACACGCCCACGCTGAGGCGGCGCGCGAACTTTTCGGGCAGGCCGTTGTCGATGATCGCGCGCTGGGCCTTGGGGATGTCGTACGGCTTGCGGATGAACGTCATCGTCCAGTGGTCGGCGTCGAAGATGCCGAAGCTGGCCAGCGGGCACTTGTCGCGCGGCTGGCCGACCGAGCCCGGGTTGATCAGGTAGATGTCGTTGCGGTCGAGCTGGAAGCTCTTGGTCTCGCGCAGGTCGGTGATGACGGCCTTGGTGCCGATCAGCATCGGGATGTGCGTGTGCCCGAAGAAGCAGATCTTAAGGCCCGCGAAATCGTTGATCATGCACTGCAGGTTCTTGGCGATTTCCTGCGGCGTCAGGATGTACGCGTCGCGTTCCACCAGCGAGCCGTGGACCATGATGAACGTGTCGTCCACCGTCAGGCCCTGCGGGAGCTGCTTCAAATAGCGCGCGTTCGAGGGGCTGATGTTGTCGGCGGTCCATTCGAGGACCTTGGTCGCGGTCTTGCGCATCCGCGGGTCCTTGTCGCCGATCACCTGGCGGTCGTGGTTGCCCGCGATGCAGTAGACGTTGGGCTTGTCCTTGATCGCCTGAATGCATTCGAAGGGTTCGGCGCCGTAGCCCACCAGGTCGCCCAGGCAGAGGACCTTGTCCACGCCCGCCATGTTCAGGTAATCCAGGGCCACCTTCAGGGCCGTGTAATTGGCGTGGATATCGGAGATGATTCCGTACTTGCTCGAGAGGGGCATCGACCGCTTTCCCCGTGCCGCTGGCACCCGGTGGTTGAAGTCAGACCCACGTCATGTCTGGCAGAAAAGACGGATTATCCTGATAGCCGCCGTTTCCGCAAGGCCATTATGCGTGGGGAGTGCCCCGATTGCTAATCCTGGCTGCGCAGGACCAGTTGCATCACCTTTTCCTGGTCCGCGCGCGCGATCTCGCTGAAGATCAGCCCGAAGGCCGCGCGCTGCGATTTCTCTTCCACGGTCTCCAGCCAGGCGGCGCGGCAGAGCGATTTCACGGGCTCCAGGTCGCCGGGAATCTCGATGGTGACGCCCACCACGATGCGGCTCATCAGAAGCGGGCTGATCCATTCGAGGTTGGGGATGCGCCCGATCAGCAGCAGGCCGCCCTGCGAGATATTGCGAGTAAAACCCGTATGAACTTCGGCTTCCACGGGTTTTCGGGGGTCCAACGATACAAATTTGTACTGAACGGGAAGATCTACGTTCACGCGTACGAATTTTCTGCGTTCGCTTCCCGAGGCCATAGCTTCCTCCTTCGTCCAACTGCTTTCACAGCCTTTTGATACAAGACGAGCTACCCACAAACCCTAACGCACATGTAGCCTGACTGCAAGTAACTTACGGCGCACACGTACGTATGCACCATGATCATGCCTTGCGGTCACCTTCCCTCGTGCAGCACTGGGTTGATGGGAACGAAAACATCGGCTATGTACGCTTTTTTCATGGTCCCTTGGGAGCCCGGGCGATGCCTCAGTATGTCCTCAAGATTCTCGTGGATTTGGAAGCGCGCGACGACCTGGACGCCCGCCAGCGCGCCGCCGGCATGGTCGGCAAGCTGACCGCCAGCCTGGAAGGCGTGCGCGAGATCGTGCTGCATTCGCAAGCCGATCGCAAGTCGATCAAGCTCAACCTGGACGGGACCTTTGCCGGACAGTGGAACAAGGGCGGCCCCTCCGCGCCTCCCGGCCTGCGTAACGAATGAAGGCCGAGCGCTCGCCCGCGTCTCTTTGATACCGGCACACCCGAGTCCAATCACGCAATGCCCGATCCGGCGCCCCGTCTCTCGCTGATGCCTTCCGAGCCCTGGGCCCCGCGCAAGCGCGCGGCCGGCCTGGCCGCGGTGCTGCTGCTCTACTCGTTCTTCGCCACCTACGCGCTGACCACCGTCCCGCTGCTCGACCCCGACGAACCGCGCTACGCCACCGCCGGGCGCAACATGGCCGAAGGCGGCTCCTGGCTGATCCCGGAATTCAACGCCGCCCCGCGCGTCAACAAGCCCCCGCTCTTTTACTGGCTCGTCGCGATCTCCATGAAATGCTTCG
>JAHCJK010000291.1 GCA_026184295.1 Planctomycetota bacterium | reverse complement strand
TGCCCGTTGCGGACGTAGTAGACCTTGCGTTCGTGCTTGCGCCGGGCGAACCACGTGGCGAGCTGCCCGAGGCCGAGCAGGTCGCGGGCAGCGTACAGCGCCAGGCCGTCCTCGCGGGTCAGGCGCTGGCCCGCGGCGAGTTTATCGCGGATGCCTTTCAGGTCCTCGCCGACGGCGGGCGGTTCGGCCGGCGTGGGCGCGTGCGTGCGCGCGCGCAGGTCCTGCGCGGCCGTGACGGGAGACGTGGAAGCGGCGGAGATCAAGCCCACACCCTCTTAGATGCGCGTCGAAGTACGACCTCGGGGTCTATTGTCGCGAGGAGGAGAGGCTCTGCAAGCGGAACGCGCGCGCCTAGTTGGCGGGAAAGACCCCGCTGCGGCTGGGCAGGCCCTTGCCTTCGGTCCAGCGGCGGTGCAGCACGCGCAGCTTCTTGAGGCCGATGTGGTGGCGCGCGGCCTCCTGGCCTTCGACCATCAGGACCGGAATGTCGAACTGGTACTTGTCCCACAGCGATTTGTCGCGGGAGATATCGACGATCTCGAGGTTGATCTCGCATTCCTTGGCGAATTCGCCGATCTCGCGCTTGGCTTCTTCACAAAGTGGGCAGTTGGGTTTTGAATAAAGCGTTAAATTCCACATAGTCCCTGCCTCGAATTGCTCGAAATTGTACACCTCTATAATAGTCTCAGGATCGTCATTTTAGCCGCTTGGCCCATAAGGTAAAGTCTCGAACATGCCTGAACTTCCCGAAGTCGAGAGCGTCGTGCGGGCCCTGGCGCCTATGTTGACCGGCCGGTCGGTTAAAAACGTCCGCGTCCTGAACCGTTCCACGGTCGCCGGATCGCCGCGAAAGCCCAGCGTGCTGGAAGGCCGCCGCGTCGAACGCGTCCTGCGGCGCGGGAAGTACATCGTCGTGCACTTCGACGAAGCCTTCGCGATGGCCGTGCATCTGCGCATGACCGGCTGGCTGGGCGTCAAGACGCAGGCGCAGGTGGCCGAAGAGCAGGACAAGTTCGTGCGCATGGTCTTCGAACTCGACGAGGCCCCCGGGCGCGGCGCCGAGTGGCTGCTCTTCCGCGACATCCGCAAGTTCGGGCGCGTCTGGTGCGGACGGCGCGAAGAGATCATCGCGCTGAAGTCGTTCAACAAGCTCGGCCCGGAACCGCTCGCGATCACGCCCGAGGCCTTCGCGGAACGCCTGCATGCGCACCGCGGCCGCCTGAAGAGCCTGCTGCTGAACCAGGCATTCCTCGCGGGGCTCGGCAACATCTACGCCGACGAAGCGCTCTTCGAGGCCGGCCTGCACCCGCTGGCGCTGGCGCAGCAGGTGAAACCGGACTCGGCGCGGCGGCTGCACGCGGCGATCCAGGCGATTCTGGGCAAGGCGATCTCGGCCGGCGGGAGTTCGATCGACGACTACCTGCACCCGGACGGCACGCCGGGCTGGTTCCAGCGCGAACTGAAGGCCTACGGCCGAGAAGGCGAACCCTGCACGCGCTGCAAGGCGCCGATCAAGCGCGACGTCGTCGGGCAGCGCGGGACGTGGTACTGCGCCAAGTGCCAGAAGAAACGCTGATGCGCGGGCAATCTTCACGCGACAAGTTCGGGAACACGCTACAATCCCGCCACCACCGCGCGCGAAACCCCGAAGAACGCTCCCGATATGGAAAGGCTCGCCATCATGGGCAGATGGTTCCATCCTGAAACCTGGGCCGGCTGGATGCCGAACGGCATCGGACAGGTCAAGCCGAACCACTTCTTCGAGATGTTCCGCACCGTCTGGGAGAACCGCGACGAGATTCCCTACGCCTGGCGCATCCTCAACGAGGGCGTCTGCGACGGCTGCGCGCTCGGCACGTCGGGCCTGAACGACTTCACCATGTCCGGCAAGCACCTCTGCACCGTCCGCCTGAACCTGCTGCGCCTGAACACCATGGGCGCGATGAACGAATCGCTGCTCGAAGACTGCGCGGCGCTCGAAAAACTCTCGTCGAAAGAACTGCGCGACCTCGGGCGGCTCCCCTACCCCATGCTCCGCCGCAAAGGCGAGAAGGGCTACCGGCGCATTTCCTGGGACGAAGCGTACGACACGATCGCGGACAAGATTCGCGCCACCGACCCGAAGCGCCTCGCCTTTTACCTGACCTCCCGCGGGATCACCAACGAGGTCTACTACGTGGCCCAAAAGGCCGCGCGCTACCTCGGCACCAACAACGTGGACAACGCCGCGCGCATCTGCCATTCGCCCAGCACCGTCGCGCTGAAGGCGACGCTCGGCGTCGCGGCCTCCACGTGTTCGTACAAGGACTGGATCGGCGCCGACCTGATCGTCTTCCTCGGCAGCAACACGCCCAACAACCAGCCGGTGACGACCAAGTACCTGTACTACGCGAAGACGCAAGGCACCAAGATCGCGGTCGTGAACCCGCTGAAGGAACCGGGCCTGGAGCGCTACTGGGTCCCGTCGGTCTTCGAGAGCGCGCTCTTCGGCACCAAGCTGGCCGACGAGTGGTACGCCGTGCACACGGGCGGCGACCTGGCGTTCCTGAACGGCGTGCTGAAGGCGCTCATCGAGATGGACGCGCTCGACCACGCGTTCCTGCGCGAACACACCGAAGGCTTCGAGGCCGTGAAGGAGAAACTCGCCGCGCAGACCTGGGAGGAACTCGAGAAGTTCTCCGGCGCGCCGCGCACCGAGATCAAACGCTTTGCCGAAATGTACGCGCGGGCGAAGTCGGCGATCTTCGTCTGGAGCATGGGCATCACGCAGCACGCCAACGGCGTGGACAACGTGAAGGCCATCGTCAACCTGGCGCTCGCGCGCGGCATGCTGGGCAAGGAACACTGCGGCCTGATGCCGATCCGCGGGCACAGCGGCGTGCAGGGCGGCGGCGAAGTGGGCTGCGTGCCGAACACCTTCCCCGGCGGCGACGCGGTGAACGAGGCCAACGCGGAAAAGTTCTCACGCCTGTGGGGCTTCGAGGTCCCGAAGGAAAAGGGCCTGCTCGCGACCGACATGATCCACGCGTCGCACCGCGGCGAGATCGACGTCTTCTACTCGGCGGGCGGCAACTTTCTCGAGACGCTGCCCGAACCCGAGTACGTCCGCGAGGCGCTCGCGAAGATTCCGCTGCGCGTCCACCAGGACATCCTGGTCACCTCGCAGATGCTCGTCGAACCGGCCGAGACGTCGGTGCTGCTGCCCGCGCGCACGCGCTACGAACAGGAAGACGGCGGCACCGAGACCACTACGGAGCGGCAGATCATCTTCAGCCCCGAGATTCCCGGGCGGCGCATCGGCGAAGCGCGCAGCGAATGGCGCATCTTCATGGAAGTGGCCGAGCGCGCGCGGCCCGAACGCCGGCAGCGGATGCACTTTTCGAACGGGCAGGACGTGCGCGACGAGATCGCGCGCGCCGTGCCCAGCTACGCGGGGATCGAACAGCTTCGCAAGAAGGGCGACCACGTCCAGTGGGGCGGCCGCTCCCTTTGCCCCGGCGGCCAGACGCCGCTGCCCGGCGGCAAGGCGCGCTTCTCGGCGCTGGAACCGCTCGAAAAGAACCTCGCCGACGGCCAGTTCATGCTCAGCACGCGCCGCGGCAAACAGTTCAACAGCATCGTCCACCAGAAGCGCGACCCGCTCACCGGCGCCGACCGCGACGCGATCCTGATGAACGCGGAAGACGCCGGCAAGCTGGGCCTGGCCGAAGGCGACGCCGTGGTGGTGCGCTCCGAGATCGGCGCATACCGCGGCCTCGTGAAGTTCGCGCCAATCAAGCCACGCAACGTCCAGGGCCACTGGCCGGAGGTCAACGGCCTGCTCCGCCGCGGCGCCTGCGAACCGCAGAGCGGCGTGCCGGACTACAATGCGCTGGTGACGATTAGCAAAGATCCAAGTTAGAAGAACCGAAGAACCAATCGGCAGACCTGCGACTTACGACGTACGACTTACACGCGTACCGGGCGGCTACGCCTCGTGCCGAGCGGCTACGCCGCCTGCTGTGCGAGCGGCTACGCCGCCTGCTGTGCGGAAGGGCTCTGCCCTTCCGGAGGCGTGCCACCCCAATCGATGGGAGGCTGCGCCTCCCCGGTGCTCGGTCGAGGCGCAGCCTCTACTTTTGAGAAGTCCCCGCAGCGGAAAGGCAGAGCCTTTCCGCATAGCAGGCGGCGAAGCCGCGCTACGGACCCGAAATACTCTAGGCTAAAGCGACCAAGGGAGCGTCGAAGAGCGCGAAGGAGTGAACGACGAAGGGAGCGACGAAGAGCGCGAAAGAGTGAACGCCGAAGGGAGTCACGAAGGGACTGACAAAGAGAGCAACGAAGGGACTGGCAAAAGGAGCGAGGAGAAGCGACGAAGCGATTGCTTGATTGTCACTTAGGCAGGAGAAAATAGGTTCGTGGAGTTCTCTGCGAACAAGGGCGGCTACGCCGCCTGCTGTGCGGAAGGGCTCTGCCCTTCCGTCGGCAAGCCCCCATCACTGGGAGGCTGCGCCTCCCGGTGCACCGTCGAGGCGCAGCCTCTCCAATTAATTGGTGAATCGAGACGCGGAAAGGCGGAGCCTTTCCCACAGCAGGCGGCGTAGCCGCGTTACGGAACCGAAATACGCTATGCGAAAGCGACCAAGGGAGCGTCGAAGTGCGTG
>JAHCJK010000290.1 GCA_026184295.1 Planctomycetota bacterium | reverse complement strand
GAAAGTTGACGGCGCCGTCGCCGGTCGCGCAGCGGACCAGGCGGTAGCCTTCGGCGTCCCAGTGAGCGCGGTAGTCCTTCAGGTGCACGTGGAGGACGCGCGGGGCCACCGTGCGCGCGAACGCGACGGGGTCTTCGCCCACGGCCAGCGGGTTGCCCGTGTCGAGCGTGATGCCGACGTTGGCGCCGCCGCGTTCGCACAGGTCGAGCAGTTCGGCGCTGGTGAAGTCCTGGTGGTTCTCGACGGCCAGCGAAAGGCCCTTGTCGGCGGCGCGCGGAGCGGCCTCGCGGAGCATCTTCGTCGTCTCGGCGTAGAGTTCGGGCCACTTCGTGCCCAGTTCGCCGCGCGCGCCGCACAGCACCGGGGTCAGCGCCAGCCGCACGACCTTCGCGCCCAGGCGTTCGGCCAGGCGCAGCGAACGGCCGATGGCGCTCACCGGCGGGCTCTGGCTCAGCACCGAAGCCGCGCCGCGCGCCTGCAAGCTCTCGCGGAGCGCGTCGAGGGAGGCCTCGTCGAGCGGTTCGAGCATGTAGTCGGGGAATTCGATCACGCGCGCGCCGAGTTCTTCGGCGAGCTTGAGGTAGCCGGGCAGGCCGTAGGGCTTGGGGTTTGCGCGCGGGGTGTCCTGCCCGGGCCAGCCGAGGACGGTGTACGAGAGCCCGTACGGATTGAGGCCGATGCGCAGCATGGCGTTCCCGGTTTTCATAAAGGGACCGGCGCGCCGCCGGCCCGGCTACTTCAGCGCTTCGAGCTGGCGCTTGGCCTGCTCGCGGTACGGCGTCTCGAGGCAGGCCTCGAAGTCCAGCTTCGCGCCCGTGGCGTCGCCCTTGGCCGCCCGCACGCGCCCGCGCAGAAAGCGCGCCGCGGTGTACTCGGGAAAAATCGCCAGGGCCTGGTCGAGGTCCGGGGCGGCCGCGTCGGCGCCGTCGGTATAAAAGGAGCAGAGCGCGCGGTAGTAGTAGATGCGTTCGTAGTCGGGGTCGGCCTTCACGCAGGCATCCAGCAGGGTGTGCCCCTTCGCGTAATCGCGCTTGAAGACGGCCTCGCGCGCCTCGCGGTAGAACTTGTCGGCGGGCGTCTCGGACAGCTTGACCAGGTACAGCTTCCAGGCCTTCTCGATCGAGCCCCACTCGTCTTCGACGAAGAACTCGTAGGCGAGCTTGCCGTTGTCCTTGGCCCCGCTCTTCGGTTCCAGCGTCTTGTAGAGCTTGGTCATCAGGCGCGCGTCGCGCGGCAGCGGGTCTTCGAGCATGAAGCGGACGAACGACCACGCCTGCGCCTGCGCGGCGAAGCCGCCCTTTTCGAACTCGTCGGGCGAACGCTTGATCAGGTCCTGGAGCGGGATCAGCGGGGACGGCTCGGCCTGGAAGACGCGTTCGCGCAGGTCGCGCAGGTGCCCGCGCGGCGCGGTAAAGGCCATCTTCTCGTCGTCGGACATGCCCACGTCTTCCATCGCTTCGCCCAGGCCGGCCAGCAGCCAGACGGGCGGGTTGGGAATCCACGCGCGCAGCAGCGCCTCGGCGGCGCAGTGCCGCAGGCGCGCCAGCATGGGCCGCGCGTCGAGCACTTCGGCGGCGACGACGCGGCGCCGCGGGTCGTCATCGTGCAGGTACGCGTAGCGCCCGTAGTTGCCGGCCTTGCGCGCCTTGAGGTACTTGTCGAGGTCCGCGCGGCGCGCGAAGAGCGCGATGGTGATGCGGTCGGGGACGGGCGCGTCGGGCGGCATCTGCGCCAGCGCGCGCATGCGCGGCAGCACCTGGTGAAGGTACCTGGCGACTTCGGCCGCGACCTCTTCCTGCGCGTCGCTGACGACGTAGGTGATCCCGGCGTTCACGACGCGGAAGCTGCCGCCGGTGAGCTTTTCCAGATCGGCCTTGAGGCCGTCGGACGGGTCTTCGGCGCGCGCGGCGGCCGCGACCAGGACCAGCAGGCCCGCGAGGAACAGGGCAGGCGTTCGATTCGGCATGGCGGTCATCCTATGCGGTTTCCCGGGGAATGGAAGTGGCGGACGCGCCGCGCGTGCTCTGCATTTGCGGTGCCCCGTTCCTTACATAGACTGTTCGAACCCATCTTAGAGACGAAGGAGACGAGCGCGTGTCCGAACGAAAACGGTACGTTTTGGCGGGAACCGGCGGGCGTGGCCTGGGCATGTTCGCCAAGCCGCTGCTGACGAACTTCACCAAGTACTGCGAACTGGTGGGCCTCTTCGACCACAACCCCGACCGCATCGCCGCCGCCAACGAGATTCTCGGCAGCAAGCTGCCGGGCTACACCGATTTCGGCGAGATGCTGCGCTCGGCCAACCCCGACGCGGTGATCGTTTCCACGCGCGACAGCACCCACGCGGAATTCATCATCCAGACGCTCGCGGCCGGCAAGCGCGCCATCAGCGAAAAGCCGCTTTGCGTCGACGGCAAGCAGTGCCGCGAGATCCTCGCCGCCGCCAAAAAGTACAAGCGCAAGGGCGGCGTCTGCTACGTGACCCACAATATGCGCTACGGCCCCGCGATCTCCGAACTCAAGCGCCAGCTCGACAGCGGCGTCATCGGCGACGTCAAGGCCATCAACTTCCACGAAAACCTGGACCGCAAGCACGGCGCGGATTACTTCCGCCGCTGGCACCGCGTGAAGAAGAATTCCGGCGGCCTGCTGATCCACAAGGCCAGCCACCACTTCGACGCGCTGAACTGGCTCGTCGGTTCGATTCCCGTCGATCTGGTGGCGCAGGGCGGGACGATCTTTTACGGCAAGAACGGGCCCTTCCGGCACGACCGCTGCGACGGCTGCCCGCACGCGAAGAAGTGCGACTTCTACGCCGAGATGTGGTCGAACGAGCGCAACCGCAAGCTCTACAAGGAAGCCGAAAAGTCCGACGGCTACATCCGCGACGGCTGCGTCTTCGACAAGGAGGTGGACATCGAGGACCACGCCGGCGTGCTCTACACGTACAAGAACGGCGCGAAGGTGACCTACAGCCTTACCGCGTTCGCGACGTACGAAGGCTGGCACATCCAGTTCGAAGGCACCAAGGGCCGCCTGGAACTGAAGGAAGTCCACGATACGCGCTGGGCCGCCGGCAACATCACCGTCCACGGGATGGAAAAGTCGATCGGCAAGAGCCTGACGCTCTACAGCCCCCGCGAAGGCCTGAAGGAACTGAGCATCCCCGAGGCCGAAGGCGCGCACGGCGGAGCCGACCCGGCCATCCAGCACGACTTCTTCGGCCGCCCCTGGGACGCGCCGCTCACCGCGCGCATGGCGCCGCTCGACCAGGCCGTCCAGGCCGTGCTGATCGGCCACGCCGCGAACGTCTCCATCGCAAAGAAGAGCAAGCCGGTGAAGGTGCAGGATTTCCTGAAGCGCGGGTAGTCCACGAATCTTCACGAATCGGCACCACTAAAACGGCACGACACACGCCACGAAGGCGAGCACGCGCACGAACACGAACACGCGCACGAAGAACACGAAGAACACGAAGAACACGAAGGACACAAAGAAAGTTTTGCTGCGGCTCCCCTCGTCAAGCTTCGCGTCCTTCGTGGATGAATCGGTGTGCGTGCGCGGTTCCGCAAGGAACAAGGCGTGCGCCTGGATACATGCCGTAGTAGATTCGTGCAATTCGTGCAATTCGTGCCTATTCGTGGAAGCGCAGTTCTCCGTGCCTCCGTGTCTCCGTGGTGAATGGTGAATAAAGAGGAGGAATCGTCATGGCTACGCGTGTGACTCTCGGCAGCACCGGACTAAGCGTCTCGCCCGTCTGCTACGGAAGCTGGCAGCTTTCGCCGCGCTTCTGGGGGAAGCAGCCGGAGGACGAAGTCTCCGGGGCCATGCGCAAGGCCTTCGACGTCGGCGTCAACTTTTACGATACGGCCGATGCCTACGGCGAAGGCTACGCGGAGGAAGTGCTCGGCCGCGCGCTGAAGGACCTGCCGCGCAAGGAACTGGTGGTCGCGACGAAGGTCTTCTGGCACATGAAGCCCGACGGCAGCCGCTACGGCGACCTGTCCAAGGCGTACATCCTGGAAGCATGCGACGCGAGCCTGAAGCGCCTGGGCATGGACTACGTCGATCTCTACCAGTGCCACTCCTGGGACCCGCTCGCGCAGCCCGAAGAGACCGCGGACGCGCTCGAGACGCTAAAAAAACAGGGCAAGATCCGGCATTACGGCGTGAGCAACTGGACGGTCGAACAGACGCGCCTGGGCCGCAAGCACGGGACGTACGAGTCGCACCAGCCGTTCTACAGCCTGATCAAGCGCGAGATCGAACGCGACCTGCTCCCGTACTGCCAGCAGGAGAACATCGGGACGCTGGTCTACAGCCCGCTCCACAACGGCCTGCTGAGCGGCAAGTACAAGGGCGCCGAGACGTTCGACGACTTCCGCAAGAACCACGGCGACTTTAAGGGCGAACGCTTTGTGAAGCTCTGCGAGGCCGTGCAGAAGCTCGGCGAGATCGCGAGCAGCTACAGCCTGACGACGGTGCAGCTCGTCGTCGTCGCGACGCTGATGCACCCGGGCATCACCAGCGCGATCGTCGGGATCAAGACGCCCAAGCAGATCGAAGAAGCCGCCGGCGCGATGGGCAAAACGATCTCGCGCGAAGATTGGAATAAGGTGCGCGCGCTGGTAAATGTGTAGATGTCGCCCGGGCCTC
>JAHCJK010000029.1 GCA_026184295.1 Planctomycetota bacterium | reverse complement strand
GCCTTTTCGATGCGCTGGCGCAGGGCGGCGGGCACGCCTTCCCAGCGGTCGGCCCCCAGCCGCCGCGTGCGGAAGCCGTAATACTCGGCGGCGGCCGAGGTGAGCAGGTCGTTGGCCTCGCGCTCGGCGCGCTCGTAGTCGCCGGCGGCCAGGAGCAAGTCCACGCGTTGCGCGCAGATGTCCAGGCGCAGGAGCCAGGCCTCGGCGGGCAGCTTGTATTTCTCCGCGGCGGCGATGTTGCGCTTGTCGAAGCGTTCGATCTCGCGGTCGAAGTGGCAGACGGTGTCGGCCAGGGTCTCCAGGCGGTTGTCGTGGAGGTCCGGCTTGAGGAAGCGCAGCGCGCCCGCGCGCGCCTCGCGCGCCAGGCCCAGCAGGGCTTCGCACACGAGCAGCCTGCGCTGGAGGCGCTCCAGGTAGAGCGCATCGCGCGCGGCGGCTTCGCTGGGAAACTTCATGTTGGCGGGTTCGCGGAAGGCGATGAGGTACACGCTGGCGAGCGCGCATTGCTTCTTCTCCAGGGCGCGCTTGCCCTCGGCGAGCAAGTCCGCGTCGGAGATGGCGTCCCGGATCAGTTCCTCGACGCGCCCGCGCCGGAAACCGTAGGACTCGGCGGTCACGCGGCCGCCCGAGGCCAGATCGACGGCCTTGCGGAAGAGCCGCTCGGCTTCGTCCTTCCGGCCCGCATCGCGCGCGGCCCGCCAGCGCTTCATCAGATACGCTTCGACGGTGGGGGCGTGGACGTCGGCGTTGGGGTCGTCCCAGATTTCGGCCATCAGCGCGTCCACTACGGCGTCGTTGCCTTCCTTGATCGCCTCGTTCAGGCGGGTGGCCTGCGCGTTGCGCCACTGGTCCTGCATGTTCTTCAACTGGTATCGGTAGGAACTGTTGTCCTTCGCGCCGTCGCCGTGCATGTAGGCGTCCAGCGCGGCCATCTCCTGGAGCATCTCGCGGGCGCGCCCCCAGGCCTTCTCGCGCAGGAAAAACTGGTACTGGTTCGAGACGATCCGCGGGATCTCGTCCAGCGCGGCGGCGCGGGCCTCGTCGGGGCCGTTCTTGAGAAAAGTGCGCCCAAGTTCCAGCGCGTCGCCGTACTTCTGCTCGCGGCTCAAGTCCTGGATCTGTTCTTTGTGCGATTTCGGGCGCGGCGGACCGGGCGGGCTGGGCTGGATCACCGGACCGGTTTCCCGATCCTCCATCACCTCGTCGAAGGCCGACTGCCTGCTCACGTTCAAATACGCGAACAGCGCCACGCTGAGCACGACCATCACGGCCGCGCAGCCCAGACGTATGCGCATCGTTTGATCCTGGTACACGGCCACCTCCATACGACCGAGCCTGCGCTTCTTGGCATCAGATTCAGGCAGGACCGGGCTGTCTTTCGCCGCCGTTTCGCCTTTTTCTAAGATAACTTCCGAGCCCGGCACGTCTTGCGCGTGCACATGAGCAGCCCGCGAATCCGCAAGGCCCCGTTATAGCCCTCCGGACCGCGCGCTCAAGGGGTGCGGCTCCTTTTTTGGACCGTGCGCGTTCCCTGGTTTTCAGGTCACGCGTGCTCCTTTATAGTGTCCATAGGTACAAGCATGGACGGCTGCTGCCTTTCAAAGGTACCTTTCGCGAGAACCGCGTGGAACAGTCCGGGAAGCCCTTGGCGAACCCCAGCATCGCGGTCGATCCGGCCGGCGAGCCGCGCCTCGGCTTCGAACCTTTCGTTTCGCCGCTGCTGCTGGCCCTGCTGGCCGCCGGGGCCGTGCTGCTGGCCTTTCGGAGCTACCGCAAGGCCACGCGCCCGCTCGTCGCGGGGCGCCGCATCGCGCTGTGGGTCCTGCGCGCGCTCTCCGCGGCCGTGATCCTGCTCTGCCTGGCCCGCCCCGTGTGGGTGCAGACGCATACCCTGCGCGAAAAAGGCCTCTGCTTTCTCGCCCTCGACGCCTCCGCGTCCATGAACCTGCGCGACGCCCCGCAGAACAAGACGCGCTGGGAATACGCCGGAAGCCTCTTCGCGTCGCACCAGAAGGAACTCGCCGAACTGGCCAACCAGTGCGAGGTCCGCCGGATTCTCTTCGACGCCGTGCCGCGCGAGACCCAGGTGCTGCCGGGCGAGGACGCCACGTCCGCCGCCCGCCGCCCCGACGGCCGCGCGACGGACCTGGCCGCGCTGCTCGACCGCGTCGCCAACGAGGCCGGCGGGACGCCCTGCACCGGCGTGCTGCTGATCGGCGACGGACGCCACAACACGCCTTCCGACACGCTGCCGCCCGTGCGGAGGCTCAAGGCCGCCGGCGTGCCGCTGTATGTGGTGGGCGTCGGGCAGGACGCGGTGCCCGAAGACTACCGCGAAGTCCAGGTCAAGCTGCTGGAGGTGCCGGAGAAGACCTTTATCGGCGCGAAGCTCGTGATCAAGATCGAGATCGAGTCGCTGCTGCCCGACGGGACCAAGACGCCGCTCACCGTCATGGTGGACGAGGAAAAAGTCCTCGAAGAAGAGATCGTGCTCGGCAAAGGACGGCAGGTGCTGCGCAAGGAGGTGCCCTATTCGCCCAAGGAACTGGGCATGCACCGCGTCACCGCCACCGTCGCGCCGCTGCCCAAAGAAGTGAACGTGAACAACAACCAGCGCACCGCGTACTTTCGCGTCTACCAGAACAAGCTGGGCATCTGGTACGTCGAAGGCGCGATCCGCAAGGAGTTCGGCGCGGTGCGTTCGGCGCTGGAGACGTCCCCCAACGCGCAGCTCCGCGCGCTCAACGTCTTCGGACCCTCGGCCGATCTCGCCGAACTGCTCCCTGAAAAGGAAGATGCCTGGGGCGAACTGCGGCTCGTGATCATCGGCGACCTGCCGGCCTCGCGCTTTCCCCGCCGCGGCCTCGAACGGCTCGCGAAGTTCGTCGAAGACGGCGGCGCGGTGCTGATGATCGGCGGGCTGGACAACTTCGGGCCCGGCGGCTGGGGCCTGTCGCCGCTCGCCAAGGTCCTGCCCGTCGAGATGTCGCGCAAGGACGACGCCTTCGAGGGCCCCCTCCCGCTCAGCGCCACGCCCGAGGGCCTGATGCATCCGGTTCTGAAGGTCGCCGACACCGCCGACGAAGCGCGCGACGCGTGGGAGAAACTCCCGCCCGCGCCCGGCATCAACGGCGTGGGTGAACTCAAGCCCGCCGCGATGACGCTGCTCAAGGCCGGCTACCACCCGCTCCTGGTCGTGCAGGAATACGGCAAGGGGCGCAGCGGCGTCTTCACCATGGACATGACCTGGCAGTGGATTCTCAAGGCCGGCCAGGAAGACCTGCACAAGCGCTTCTGGCGCAACCTCTCGACGTGGCTCACGCGCAGCGAGTACCGCGACACGAACAAGGCCGTCTTCGTCGAGAGCGACCGGCTTCAGTACATGCTCGGCGACGAAGTGCAGCTCCGCGCGCACGTCCAGGAGACCGACGCGCTTAAAGGCGCAGGCGAATACCGCGCGGTCGCTTCGCTGGCGCTCGAAGGCGGAAAGCCTTCGACCTGGGAACTGGGCAAGGGCCCGGGCGAATTCCCCGCGCGCCGCACGCCTCAGATTCCCGGCAACTACACCTACAAGGTCGAAGTCCTCGGCAACGACGGCAAAAGCCTGGGCAGCGACGAACTTAGCTTCCGCCTCGACGTTCCCGACGTCGAAAACGACATGCCGCAGGCGAACTTGAAACTGCTCCAGCGGCTGGCCGGCCTGAGCATGGGGACGTACTACGACGCGGAGCACGGCGGCGAGGCCTTTACGCAGATGCTCGCCAAACCCAAGGGCTACGCTAAGACCGTGCGCGAGACGACCGAACTCTGGAACCACTGGAGCTTCTACGCCGCCTTCGTCCTGCTCCTCACGCTCGAATGGTCGCTCCGCAAGCGCTGGGGCCTGCCCTGACCCCGCCCTTTCCTTCGCGCGCGCTACGGCTATAAACAAGGCCTGTCCCACGCGAGGAACGCCCGTGCCGGAACCCGCCGCGCATCCGTACCTCTTCTTTTCGGACCGCGACCTGCCCGCGCTGCGCAGGCGCATCAAGTCCGGGCCGCTCGCCGCCCGCGCGCCGGTTCTCTTCCGCAACGCGGACCGCTTCTGCAAGCAACGCGCGTACGGCATGCGGCACGTCCGCCAGGCCCTGGGGCTCTGCGCCACGACGGCCTTCGCCTACGCGGTCTCGCAGCGGAAGAAATTCGGACGCCGCGCGCTGGCCGAAGCGCACAGCCTGCTCGAACGGCCCGCGTGGCACCGCGAACTGGGTTACAACCACGGCGCGAACCTGGAATCCGCCGAGGCCAGCATGGCCTGCGCCTTCGTCTACGACCTCTGCCGCGATCTCCTGAACGACGCGGAAGCCCGCGACTTCCGCGCGCGGCTGCTGACGTTGAGCACCCAGGTCTACCTGCGCTCCGTCGAAGAGTTCCGCGACTGGTGGGTGGACAATCCCGTCACCAACTGGTGCGGCGTCTGCCACGGCGGGCACGGCCTGGCCGCGCTGGCGATGTACCACGAAGAACCGCTGGCCCGGCGCGCAGCCGCGTACGCGCGCAAGCACCTGCGCGTCTTTCTGCGCAACGTCGTCGGGGCCGACGGCGGCGGGCACGAAGGCGTGATGTACTGGCTCTACGGGATGTCCTTCGGGCACCGCTTCTGGCACGCGGCCACGCGCCTCTTCGGCGACGACGGCGGGCTCTACGCCGACCTGACGCGCAAGCGCGCCGGGTACTGGCTCGCCCATATGCTCGCCCCTGACGGCGCGTACGCGAACTTCAACAACATGGACGAACGGACCTGCGCCGGGTACCCCGGCCGCGAGATGGAACGCGCGCCCGAGGGCACCCTCTGCGCGCTCTTCGAACGCCACGCGCCCGGCGGCGACCGCATGCTCCGCTGGGCCGCCGACCACGGCGGGACCTCGTACTACTACCACTTCGCCGATCCGCTCTGGTTCGTCTGGCGTTCGCCCCGGCCCGTGCAGAAGCAGCGCCCGGCGCTGCCGGACGCGGTGCACTTCCGCACCGCCGGGCACGCGGTGCTGAAATCGAAGGACCTCTGGATCGCCTTCAACGGCGGCTGGTCGAGCAACGCATGCCATGCCAACCGCGACCTCGGCAGCTTCGTCCTCGTTTGGAAAGGCACGCGCCTGATCCACGACCCGGGCTACGGCAAGTCCGCGACCGCGCAGCATTCGACCCTGCTGGCCGGCAAGCAGGAACAGATTCTGGGCGCGGGCGGGCGCATCCTGCGCTTCGGCAGCGGGCGCGGCTTCCACTACCTCGCCTGCGAACTCGCCGCCGTCTACCCCGGCTGGCTGAAGCGCTTCGTCCGCCATCTGGTCCTGGTCGATGGGCGCTACGCGGTCCTGCTCGACGATGTCGAACAACTCGGGCCCAGCCGCCGCGAACTGGAACTCCGCTTCCAGACCCGCGGCGAGATCGAGGCCGTCCCGGCCGAACGCCGCGCGGTGCTCACGCACGAAGACGCCGCGCTGCACGTCGTCGCCGCCGCGCCGGGCGACGCCGTGCTCCAGGCGGACCGCGATGTCCTGGCCTTTCTGCGCGTGAATCCTTTCGTGCGGCGCTTCAACGAGACCTTCGCCACGGTGCTTTATCCCGGCGATCCGAAAAGCGCGGCTCCGGCGGCGGATTTCGCGGAGGCCGGCGCGCGCGGAACGCTTTGCGTCACGCGCCCGGACGGAGTCCGCGACGAACTGGTCTTCCGCCGCGTGCGCGGGGCGTGGGCACTGGCGAGCTTCAACGGCGCCTCGGCCGCGAAGATTCCTCCGGGGAGCCGGCAGAGCGTCTTCCGGCTGGGGCAGTAGCGCGGAAGCCCGAACTTTGGGGCTCACACGGAGCAGATGCCGGACACCTTATAAGGAACGAGGCTAGAACGGGCTCGGTGCCCTGGTGCATAGACCAGCGCCTGGCCGACGAGGACGCCGCGCCGCATGGACGAGCTTAAGCCGATCATCGAACGCGCCCGCAAGGGCGACACGGAGGCCTTCGGCGAACTCGTGGTCCGCTTCAGTCCCGGCGTGCGCGCGCTCTGCCTGATGCACGCGCCCGACCCCGGCGGAGCCGACGACCTCGCGCAGCAGGTCTTCCTGACCGCCTGGAACCGCCTGCCGACGCTGAAGGACGACGAACTCTTCTGGCCCTGGCTGAAGTCGATCGGGCGGCACTTCCTGATGAACGAGTGGCGCCGCGTCACCCGCGAGCGGAACTTTAAGCGCGGCTACACGGTCAACTGGCTGGCCGAACACGCCGCCGGCGCGCTGGATCAGGACGAGCCCGCCGAATGGGTCTCCGCGCGCGTGGACCATTTGCGCGCCTGCATCGAGAGCCTGCCCGAACACTTCCGCCGCATCGTCCGGATGTACTACGAGGAGAAGCGGACCAGCGCGGAGATCGGCCGCGAACTCGAACGGTCTTCCGACGCGGTGCGGCAGTCGCTGGTGACCCTGCGCGAGAAGCTGCGCCAATGCATCGAGCGCAAGCTGCACGAGCGGGAGCCCGCGCGATGAGCGAAGCGCGCATGGCCCCCGCCGCTCCCCGGGACGAGCGCTTCGAGGACCTGCTCGGCCGGTTCTTCGACGGACCGCTGCCCGAAGCGGACGACCGGGACTTCGCCGGGATGCTCGCAGGCGACCCCGCGAAGGCCGGGCGCTTTCTCGAGCAGGTGCGCATGGAAGCGCTACTCGCGGGCCTGGCGAGTCCCGCGCGGGCTTCGGAACCGGCCTTCGTCGCGGCGGTGAAGCGCGGCGTCGAACTGGCCGAAGACAAGATCGACACGAAGAACTTCGCGGACGAGGTCGTGAAGCGCGTGAAGTCCGGCCGCCGCAAGCAGCCATCGGCGGGCCGCTTCGTCACCAGTCCTTCGCCGCGGGTGCTGGGCCTGCCGCCGCGCGTCCTGGCCGCCGCGTTCGCCGCGCTGCTCTTTCTGGGCGCGCTGGCCGCGTGGCGTTACACGCATACCCAGACGCCTTCAAACGAACGCATCGTCCGGACGCCGCCGAAGGAGCGCGCCCCGGTCGTCGCCCGCATCGGGGCGCTCGACGGACTCGGCGCGGCCTTCCAGCCCAACGAAGACCGCGCGGCAGCCGCCGAGGCGAAAGCCGGTGACGAAGTGCGCGCCAACGACCGCCTGGTGACGAACAGACTCGCGCCGGGCGAGGCCTCCGCCGACGCTCGCGGCGTTCCGCTGATCCTCCCCGACGGCAGCACGATGCTCCTGGGCCCCGGCACGTCCTTCTCGTTCTCGACCGAAAAGGACCGCGTCTTTCCGCTGCTGGAAGCGGGGCTGGCCGACGTGCGCGCGCAGCCGCAGCCGCCCGGCCGGCCGTTGACCGTCCGGACCCAGGCCGGCCCGAGCGCCACCGTGGTCGGCACGGCCTTCACGCTCGAGGCCGAGCCCGCCGGGCGCGTGCGCCTGGCGGTGCGCGAAGGCCAGGTGCGCTTCGGCAACACGGGCGCGGAAGAACTGGTCGCGGCCGGCTTCGCGAGCGCCGCGGAACCGCACGGCCCGCCGCTGGCGCCGCAGGCCCTGGCCGCGCGGACGGCCTCCATAAGCGGGCGCGCGCTGAACCCGCGCACGGGCAAGCCGGAGCCGAACATGACCGTGCGCGCCTGCCCGATCGCGCGGCGGCGCAGCGAGACGCGCAAGGAACTGTACGTCGAGGCGCCCTGCGACGCCGAGGGGCGATTCCACCTGCCTGCCATCCCGGCCGTGCCGACGATCCTGATGGTCCGTGCGCCCGAAGGCGGCCGGGCCATCCGCAGCATGGGCGGGATGAAGCGCGTGGACCCGAAGCCCGGCGAGGACATGAAGATCGACCTCGATATATACAAGGTCTCGCTGATGCTCGGGCACCTGCTCGACGAGAAGAACAAGAGCGTGCCGGAGGTCGAGGTGCTCGCGCTGCCCGAAGGCAGCGACGGCCTGCTGATCCCTTACACCTTCAACTTCACGTATCCGGCCAGCGAGTTCCGGTCGGCGGTCTTCTTCGGCGCGGGCGCCTACGAGATCGCCGCGCGCAAGAAGGGCATGGTGGTGGACATCGGCCCGGACCAGCGCGTCAAGATGCCCGAAGACGCCTTCGTAAGCCTGATCATCACCTCGAAGCTGCGACCATCGGCCGCGGTGCAGGGGCGCGTGCTCGGCGAGGACGGCCGGCCCTTCGTCGATCCGCCCGGCACCGACGTGATGGCCCCCGAGGCCGTCCGCACGATCCTGACGCTGATCCTGCCGTCGGGGAAGAAGCAGATGCTGATCCCCGAGGCCGACGGGAGCTTCGTCTTCGACACGGACCTGGTCGCGGGGCTGTACCAGTTGCGCGCCGAACGCCCCGGCTGCGAGCGCGTCTCGGTCAGTTTCGATTTGAAAGATGGCGAGCGTCTCGCCAAGGACGTCACGCTGCGGGCATTTCGACGATGAGGTTCAACGGCAGATGCGGCAGGAGCTTACAGAAGAAAAAATGGTGGGCGCACAGGGACTCGAACCCCGGACCTCATGGGTGTGATCCATGCGCTCTAGCCAGCTGAGCTATGCGCCCATCGAGAGAGGCCTCTCAAACGCCCAGTATTCATAACCTTACGAAGCGGTCAAGTGCTTTGCACATATTCCGCACCTCCTGCCCGCGGATTCGGACCCTTCCCTTCCCGTTCATTTGCAATCCGGGATTCCGGACCCGCTGACCGCGCGGGCTTGCCTCCGGCATGCCCCCAATTCACGTCGTATCCCATAACATAACAATGACTTATGGATCTGCTTGAATTTAGGCATCCTTTGGCACAGGGCGTGCCTTAACTCCCTCCGAAGACGGAGGTGAAACGTGCGCAATCAGACGCAGGAGGAGACGAACATGGTAGCCCCCAAGCAGGAACCGCCGGTCAAACGAGTCCTGGTCGTGGACGACGAAGCGGACATCCGCGAACTCTTCTCGGAGATCCTCACGTCCGCGGGATGGAAGGTGGACCTGGCCTCGACGGCCGACGAGGCGATGATCCTGTACAGCCTCGGGCACTACGACTGATCACCTCGACTGGTCGATGCCTGGGATGGACGGCGCTGACTTCCACCACGCGCTCTCCAAGATGTTCGGCTACGGCAAGCGCGTCTCGAACGTGCTCCCGCAGCGCCTCCCGCCGATCCTGATCGTGACGGGATACTTCGACGAAGAAGAAGTCCAGCGGCTCGTTTTCGGCGAACGGATCGTGGGCATCCTGCGCAAGCCGGTGCACTGCGAAAAACTGATCGAGATCGCCGACGATCTCCACGCCTACGAATCCACCCGGCGCGACCGGCGCGCGAAGGCCATATCCCGCCTGAGCGACCGCCTGGTCAAGGCGCCCTCGGTATAGGAGGACACGGCCATGCAGGCAACCACTCAAACCCGCGATTCGCGCCGGCGCAAGCGCCGGACGCCGCGCCAGCCCGCTGCGCGCAAGATTCTGATCGCCGGAGCGGAAGGCGAGGCCGCCCAGCGCCTGGCGGAAGCCGTGACGGGCCTGGGCTACGAGGCCGTCTTCGCGCGGACCTTCGAAGAGACCCTGTCGCGCCTGCAGCAGGAGCCTTACGCGCTGTGGGTGCTCGACGCCGACGCCCTGCGCCTGAGCGAAGCGATGGTCTGGGCCTCGCTGCGCTTCGCCGCCGAGGACATCGGGCGGCGCCCGCTCGAAGCGCCGGCGCCCGCCGCGTCTCCCCGCACGCCGGCGATCGTGCTCGTGCGCGCCGGGCAGCCGGACGCGATGCGCGCGCTCAACGCCGCGGCCTGCGCGCCCACCATCACCGGATGGAACCGCGAAGGCTGGATCCTGGGGGTCCAGGAGACGCCCTTCGAACCCGAGGAACTGGCGGCGCTGGCGCGCGAACTCTTCGCCGAGACCTGCGCCGACGCGGCGGACTGACGGGCCCGAAGCGGTACGGACCAAAATAAAACCGGCGCGGAATCGCTTCCGCGCCGGTTCTTTTTTCGTGCGTCCAGACGGCGGGTCAGGCCGTGGGTTCGCCGGTCATGGCCTTCAGCGACAGGCCGATCTTGCGTTCGACCGGGTCGACGTTGAGGATCTTCAGTTCCAGCTTCTGGCCGGGCTGAACGATCTCCTCGGGCTTCTCGACCTTGCCGTCGCTCATCTCGCTGATGTGCAGCAGGCCTTCCAGGTCGGCATCGATCTCGACGAAGGCGCCGAAGCTGGTGAGCTTCGTGACCGTCCCCTTGACCGAGTCGCCGGCCTTGAACTTCTCGATGATCATCTTCTCCCACGGGTCCTGGGTGAGCTGCTTCAGGCCCAGGGCGACGCGCTTGCGCTCCTTGTCCACGCTCAGGACCACCGCCTCGATCTCGTCCCCCTTCTTCAGCATCGCGCTGGGGTGCGTGATCTTCTTGGTCCAGCTCATGTCGGAAACGTGCAGCAGGCCGTCGATGCCTTCTTCCAGTTCGATGAAGGCGCCGTAGGTGGTCATGTTGCGGACCTTGCCCTTGATCTTCGTTCCGGGCGGGAACTTTTCCTCGACGTTCGTCCAGGGGTTCGCTTCGGCCTGCTTCATGCCGAGGCTGATCTCCTGCTTTTCCCCGTTGATGTCGAGCACGACCACTTCGACCTGCTGGCCGAGCGCGACGACTTCGCTGGGGTGCTGGATGCTGCGCGTCCAGGACATCTCGCTGACGTGCACGAGGCCCTCGACGCCGTCCTCCAGCTTCACGAACGCGCCGTACGGCATGATGTTGACGACCGTGCCCTTATTGCGGCTGCCGATCGGGTACTTGCCCGGCACCTGCGACCACGGATCGGGCGAGAGCTGCTTCAGGCCCAGGCTGATGCGTTCGCGCTGAAGATCGAAGTCGAGCACCTTCACCTCGACCGTCTGATCCACCTTCAGCACTTCGCTGGGGTGCTGGATGCGGCCCCACGACATGTCGGTGATGTGCAGCAGGCCGTCGATGCCGCCCAGGTCGATGAACGCGCCGAAATCCGTGATGTTCTTCACGATGCCGCGGCGCACTTCGCCCCTCTGGATGCTGCCCAGCAGGGTCTTCTTCATGCGGTCGCGATCCTCTTCCAGCATCTTGCGGCGGGAGAGGACGATGTTGCGGCGGTCTTCGTCGATCTTGATGATCTTGCATTCCATCTCGCGGCCGACCCATTCGCCCGGGTCGCCCACGCGGCGGATGTCGATCTGGGACGCCGGCAGGAACACATGCACGCCGATGTCCACCAGCAGGCCGCCCTTGATCTTGCGCACGGCCTTGCCTTTGACCACGTCGCCGACCTTGTACATCTGCATCACGCGTTCCCAGCCGCGGATGCGGTCCGCCTTCTTCTTCGAAAGCACGACCATCCCGGATTCGCCCTCGATCTGGTCGAGGTACACTTCCAGTTCGACGCCGGGTTCGATGCCGTCCAGGTTGTTGTCGAATTCGGCCTTGTCGATGAAGCCTTCCGACTTGTAGCCGATGTCCACCACGATGTCGTTGCCCGCCATGCGGACAACCTTGCCCTTCAGGATCGCGCCGGGCGCGAAGTCCGCCGCGGAGCTGTCCAGTTTCTTCTCCAGCACCTCGGTGCTGTTGAGGTCCTTCATGCAGGCTTCGACTTCGGCATCGAGTTCGGCTGCGCCGATGCCGCAGTCAAGCGTGCTAAAGCGCTTGATCATGAACCAACCACCTTTCCTGTTGCTTGGGTACGGATGTACGAAGCCCAAGTCCCGTTCGAAAATGCCCTGCACGCCGCGGACCCGGCGCACGCGCGCCGCGACCGTCCGAGGTCGTGCCCAAAGGGTTAAGAGAATAACAGGGCACGCGCCGGATGCCAGCGCAGGCTGGGATTTCCCGTTTCCGCAACGTCTTCAGGCGACGCGGGTTCCGTCAAGGCTCCGGCGTGCCGAATTCGAGCGCCACCTGCCCTTCGGCCAGGGTCAGCGGCACGAATTTGAACTCGGGGTAGGACCTGCGCAGGGCCGCCTCGTTCTCGCGCCAGACCTCGCCGCTCATCAGGACCACGCAGGCGGGCGCGGTCGGGATGTTCAACTGGATCGGCTCGGTCTTCAGTTCCAGGGGCCGGCCGAGCACCACCAGCGCGTTCCGGGGCACCTGCGTCTTGATCCAGCCGACCCAGAAATCCCCGCCATACGGCTGGAACGGCTGGCGGTCGTCGGTGATGACCAGAAAGTTGCGATACCCGCGTTCGTAGCACGCGCGCACGTAGCGGATCGAACTGGCCACCTCGTTGCCCACGATGTCCGTGACGCGCTCCGGGCGATCGTTGACCGCCTGCCGGTAATGGTTGAAGACGATCCGCGCGTTCCACGCGCCGATGCCCAGCACCGCCGCCGCGCAGAGCGCCCAGCTTCCGGCGCGGACGAAGCCCGCGCGGCTCAGCCGCAGCGCCTTCCGCGCGAGCAGGCGCAGGCCCTCCAGCGCGAAGTAGCTCGCGAACGGGATCACCACCAGGAAGCGGCAATAGGCCGGGTTGCGCGTCATCAGGATGCCCACGACCAGCCAGATGATCAGAAACCCGGCCAGCATGGTCCGGCGGAAGACGCCGCGCCTGCGCGCCCAGCACGCCATCCCGACGCCCACCCACAGCAACGCGCCGGTCAGCGGGTCCACGAAGCCGTGCTTGAGGTTCACGTAGGCGTACGAGTTGTCGTACTCGTTGTTGTTGAAGACCGTCAGGCCTTTGACGGCGTTCTCCGCGATGGCGGCCATCGTGTCGTGCCGTTCGTGCCATTCGGTGATGAGCTTGCGCGCGTCGGGATAAAGGATGCACTGCTCGCGCGCGTACTTCGAACCGTACGCCCCGGCGTTGTAGGTCGAGAGCGCCATGGGGCTGGCGCAGACCAGAAAGCCCACGTACAGCGGCACGCTGCGCAGGAAGATGTCGTTGGCGCGCCGGCGCCAGGAGCGCAGGGCCGCCGCGCCGGCCCGCCATTCGTCCCAGGCCAGCGCCGCCGCGCAGAGCACGATGATGACGCGCGCGGAGAAGTAATTGTAGACCCCCAGCCCCGCCACGACGCCGGCCAGGAAGAGCAGCGCGCTGTTCTTCCGCCGGATGCCCCGGTACAGCAGCAGCATCGCGGCGATTTCCAGCAGCACGGGAATGGTGTCGCGCAGGCCCATCCGGCTGATGACCAGGAACGAGTGGCTGCACCCGAAGAGCGCGGCCCACAGCCACGCGTATTTGCGGCTGAAGCATTCGCGCCCCAGCGCGTAGACGCCGCAGATCGAGACCACCCCCAGGATGCCGTTCGCCATGCGGATGTTCTCGAGGCTGCTCTCGCCGATCGCCTGGGTCATGAGGCCCAGAAAGACGAAGCAGCCCGCCGGCCAGCAGAAGTATTCGCCCGCCACCCGGAAGAAATCGTAGTTGCGGTCGAACATCAGCATCTTGATGTAGCCGCAGAAACTCAATTCGTCCGTCGCGATCTGGTACGGCCATGCGTAGGTGGCGTAGACGTAGGCCGGCGAAAAGAGGACCACCAGCGCGGCCAGGTGCTTCCAGTCGCGCAGGGCCAGGCCGGAGAGGTCGCGCAGCCGGATCTTCAGGCCGCCCCACACGCAGAAGAACGCGAAGAGCGAGCCCAGCCAGAGGCAGACCACCGAGAACGAGAAATGGTAGTGCTGGTACACGACCAGGCAGGCCGCGATCAGCAGGACTCCCGTCGGCAGGCCGATGGCGCGGTGCGCGATCGAGACTTCGGAGGCCAGGTAGAGCAGGTTCGGCGAACCGCGCTTTTCGCACTGTTCGTACAGCGCGTTCAGCCAGGGCATCTCCAGCAGCCGCCAGACCGACGCGACTTTCAGCAGCAGGCCGCTGATGCCGAAGAGGAAGACGCCCGGCAGCAGCACCTGAGAGAGCTGGTACCCCGTCGCGTAGGCGCCCGAAAGCCGCACGGTCGCCAGCACCAGGCTGGCCGAGACCGCTCCCCAGAGCAGCGTCTTCTCGCGGCCGCCGGCGCCGGTCACGAACGCCGCCAGCGCAGGCATCAGCGGCGCCGCGATGCACAGCAGCAGCGGATGCGAACCGAACGGCAGCATGCAGACCACCGGCAGGGAGAGCGCGATCATCCATTCGGCCGGTTCGCGCCGCTCTTCGGCCGGCTGGCTCCGCAGGCGGATCATCAGGAGCAGGTCCACGGCCAGCAGCAGCAGCCCCATAAGCTTGCCGGCCACGAAGATCCAGCCCTGCAGGTACCGCACCACCGACGGAATCGTATGAAACAGCGCCCCGAGGTAGAGCGACTGCGCCTGGTTCGTCTCCGTGAAGTAGAAGTCCCGCCAGTTCCCGCCGAAGCGCGCGGCGGTCTCCTTCCAGGCGGCGGCATCCGCCGCCACGAGGGCGGCCAGCAGCGCCGCGAAGCCGGCCCAGGCGTTCCGGCCCTTCAGCAGCAGGAACGCCGGCGCCGCGATCAGAAACGCCGGCGCGACCGCCACCGCCAGCGCCAGCGCGGCCCCGCCCGCCGCCTGCCCGCGCGGCCGCTGCATGAGCCAGAGGCTCAGGAAAAAGAAGAACGCCCCGGCGCCCATCCACGATCCGGACTGCAGCGCGAAGACGGGAAAACTGGACGCATACAGCAGCGCCAGCACCGGCAGGCACGCCAGGCGTTCCTGCTTCCCGCGCACGAAGGTCGCGACCGAGAGCGCCCCGGCGGCCCCGAGGCCCAGCAGATTGAGCACGTAATGCGCGTTCGGCGGCAAACTCCGCTGCACGAGCAGGCTCAGGGAAGCGGCGAGCGGGGTCTCGAAGGCCTTAAGCTGCCAGGAGGACGCCAGCGTGTTCTGCGCCACGTCCGGGTCCAGCAGCGCCCCGTCGCTCCATGCCCACGGCCAAAGCCGGCGCGAAAAAACGAGACAGACCGCGATCTGAAGGAGGAAGAGGCCCGCCAGGAAGGCGGCCGGATGCCTGGCCCATGCACGCAAGCGGCCGCCCAGGGATAGGGGCCCCGACGAATCTATGGCCTGAGGTGGCATCATCGTTCCGCATAGCAAGTGCACTGTGCAGTGGCATTTCAGACCCCGCTTTTAAAACAACGCGGCTCCCCCTGCAACTGGGGGAGCCGTGCCGCCAAGCCGTGGGAACCGCGAGTTTCAGGCGCTGTACATGATCGGATTGAGGTGCGAGTGCGCCAGGTCGCCGGGCTTCAAGCCGGGGAGCCAGGCGGCCAGGTCGTTCACCTGGTTCTTGTTGGCGGGCTCGGAGACGCGCATGTCCTGGTCCATGTAGATCACGGTCATCACTTCGCGCGGGCGGCCGGAGCTGTTGTTGCCGGCGCGGTGGAAGGTCCAGCCGTAGTGGAAGCTCACTTCGCCGAGGTCGAAGGGTTCTTCGACGAGGTCGAAGTTGCGTTCGCGCAGCATCTTCGCGAGTTCGCGTTCGCTCTCGTCGCTGATCTCGCCCACCGTGCGCCCCTGCTTGAAGCGCTGGCTCTTGGCCGCGAACGCGAGCGGGCCCATCTCGAGGGGCGTCGCCTGGAGCGGAATCCACGCGGTGACCGTCTGGTGGGTCTCGCACGGCCAGTAGTACTGGTCGGCGTGCCAGGGCGTCAGGCCGCCGCTGGCTTCCTTATACAGGGCCTGGTCGTGGTACATGCGCACGCCGCGGGTGCCCATCAGTTCCGTCGCAATGCGCGCGAGGCGCTTGCCGAAGACGAATTCCTTCACCAGTTCGCTCTTGGTCCAGATGTTCCCGATCTGCAGGAAGGCCTTGCCGTAGGTGTTGCGCTGTTCCAGCGGCAGGTTCTGCGTGTTCAGCGCCTTGACCATGCGGGTGATCTCGCGGCCGTAATACTCCAGGGCCTCCGCCGAGAGCACGTTCTTGAGCTTGATGTAGCCTTCCTCGCGGAAGAAGGCGATCTGGTCGGCGCTCAGCGCGTACGGGGTGTCGATGTCGGGCTTGGTCAGCGTCGCGGTCATCTGTGGGCTCCTGTGGATTCGTGCCTGCTCCCGATGCCCACACTATGCCCCATTCCCCCGGGAGGCTCTACGCGCGCCCGCGCGAAATGTGGTACTTTTTTGCTCGAAGAGCACTTTTCAGGGCCGCTTCGGAGCATTATAGTAGGCATTTGCACCCGGAGTACGCCATGAAGCCGCTCTTCGAGAAGATCGTCGCGCCCGGCCAGTCGTTCCTCTGCAAGGAGCGCATCGACCGGTCGTTCGGCTTCAACTGGCACTTCCATCCCGAGTACGAACTGACGTACATCGTCCAGAGCCAGGGGCAGCGCTTCGTGGGCGATTCCATCGAACCCTACGGCGGCGGCGACCTGATCCTGCTCGGCGAGGACCTGCCGCACACCTGGGCCAGCGACCCCGCCGCGCCCGGCAAGGCCGCGAAGGCCGGCAAGCACTACGCGATCTACGCGCAGTGGCCGGTGGCGTTTCTGGGGGAAGACTTTTTCGAGAAGCCGGAGTTGCTCGTGGTCGCGCGGCTGCTCGAACGGTCCTCGCAGGGGCTGCGCTTTACCGGAGCGGCGCTGAAAGAGGTCGCGCCGCGCATGAAGAAGATGTTCGAGGCCTCCGGGTTCGAGCGCCTGATGTGCTTCCTGGATATCCTGGGCATCCTGGCGCATGCGCGCGACGTGAAGCCGCTGGCGAGCAAAGGGTATCTCCCGAATCTGCGCCACGTGGACGAACGCCGCATCGACGCCGTCTGCCGCTGGATCAACGAGCAGTACACGCGGCCGATCGGCCAGCCCGAGGCCGCCTCGCGCGCGCACCTAAGCGTCTCGGCGTTCAGCCGCTTCTTCAAGAAGTCGATGGGCAAGAGTTTTACCGCGTACGTGAACGAACTGCGCGTGGGCCTGGCCTGCCGCATGCTGATCGAGAGCGACAAGAACGTGGCCGAGATCGCCTACACGTCCGGCTTCGAGAACCTCTCGAACTTCAACCGCCGCTTCCGCGCGCTGAAGAAGCAGAGCCCGGGCGAGTACCGCCGACAGTTCGCGCAGACGGGGTAACGCCAATTTCCCGGCTGTTCGCACGGGCGGGTGGCACAGCATCGCGGCCGATTTCGCAGACGGAGCGCGCGGCGTTTCGGGCAGCGCAGACGGAGCGCGCGGCGTTTCGGGCAGCGCAGACGGAGCGCGCGGCGTTTCGGGCAGTCCGCCCCGGTGAGGGGCGAGCGGAAATTAGCCGGTGGCAAGGTGCGATGAAATCGCGCCGCGGCCACCGGTTGACGCCGCCATGAAACGCGCCCCGGAGGGGCGGCGGAACCCTGCGCTCGAGGTTCCGTCGCCCCTGCCGGGGCGCGTCGTTTACGTGCTTGTTCCGGTGGTCGCGGCCGATCTTCCGATCGGCCTTACCACCGGCTAATATCCACCGTCCCTTCGGGACGGACGACCACAACCGCCAACCCGCCAACAAGTGAACAAGTGAACAAGCCAACGAGCGAACCAGTCAACAAGCGAACAAACCAACTAGCGAACCAGTCAACAAGCGAACAAACCAACTAGCCAACGAACTAACCAGCCAACTTCGTCTCGCCCTACACCGTGCAGGTCTTCAACGCGGCCTCGAGCGCCGGGAGCGTCTCGCCCTTGGGCATGAACTCCTGGCCGAGGTAGCCGTCGTAGTCGGTGCCGGCGATCGCCTTCACCACGCCGGGGTAAAAGATCTCCTGCTCGTTGTCGAGGTCCTTGCGGCCGGGGTTGCCGGCGGTGTGGAAGTGCCCGATCCACTGCACGTGGTCGCGGATGTTGCGGATCAGATCGCCTTCCATGATCTGCATGTGGTAGATGTCGTAGAGCAGTTTCACCTTCGGGCTGTTCACGGCGCGGATCACTTCGGCGCCCCACCAGGTCCGGTCGCACTGGTAGCCCTGGTGGTCCACCTTGCTGTTCAGGAGTTCCAGGACTAGCAGCACGTTCTTCGCTTCGGCGTAGGCCTTCACGCGGTCCAGGCCGTCGGCGCAGATGCGGATGCTTTCCGCGTCGGGCACGCCGTAGCGGTTGCCGCTGAAGACGATCAGCGCGTGGATGTGGTTCGCCTGGGCCTTGTCGATGTTGGCCTTCAGTTCGTCCTCGATGCGATTGTGATTGCTCAGCTTGTTCAGGCCGTCGGTGAGCGACTTGTGCCCGCCCATCGTGGCGATCTGCAGGCCGGCGTCCTTGACCGCGGGCCACAGGTCCTCGGGGATCATCTCCACCCCGTCGTAGCCCATCTTCCTGGCTTCCTTGAGCAGTTTGACCTTGTCTTCCATCTTGTTCGCGAACGCCCACCACGCGAAGGAATGCCGGATGCGAGCCATGGTTCGAGGTCCTTTCCAGGTTCGGGTTGCGGCCGGGGTAAATCTGGTAACCGGATTCAGACTAGTGCGCGCCGGGGGTCGCGCAAGCGTCAGCCCGTGCGCTTGCGCGCGGCCAGGAGGCCCAGTTCGAGGAACATAAACGCGCCGAAGGCGATCCAGAGCCAGGGCGCGACGGGGCAGCCGGGGCGCAGGCGTTCCAGCGCGGCGTTCAACGCCGCGGCATCTTTCGGAGCCGAAGCGCCCTCGCTGCCGCACGCGACGGTGGCGCCGCCGGAATCGGACGCGGCCTGGACGATGGCCTCACGGAGCTTCTCGGGCAGGCGCTCGGCCCCGGATTCGCACGCGGCGATGCGCGACTGCACCCAGCGCTGCGGCGGCGCGCCGGGCACGTCGAGTTGCGTAAGACGGTAGAGCCCCGGCCGGGTGAGCAGCGGGAGCGGGAGCGCGTCGCCGCGCGCGGGCACGGCCAGTTCCCAGCGTCCGCCTTCGCGCGCCGCGGGCTTTTCCTTGGCCGAGCCGCCGCGCGCAGCCAGGCTCGCGATGGGCAGCGGGCCGTCGAGCGCGAAGCGGCGCGCGCGCCCGCGCGGGCCGACGGGCCACGCCGCGGAGCCGAATCGGTGTACACGGCGGGGCCAGGCTCGGCGCCCAAGCCGTCGTCGGCCGCCCATTCGATGAATTCCTGCAGGAGGATCGGCCAGGCCGTGGACTGGACGATCCCGCCGCTCGGTTCGGGGCCGAAGGCGAACTGCCCGATCGCGCCCGCGCCCGAGCGCTGGAAGACGATGGCCGGGAGCCCGTCGGCGAAGCGCCCGAGCACCTGCTCGTTCTCCCACGCGCCGGCCAGCCGCGCGTGCGCGGGATCGACGCCCAAGCGCAGCCGCCGCGTCAGCGCCACGCCGCCCAGGTCGCCGTTGCGTCCGTTGGCGAAGGGCAGCAGCATCGGGTGTCCGGAGGCGGAGATGCCCAGCGTCCAACCGGGCGCGTCGGTCGCGGCGGCTTCGACGCGTTCGAGTCCGCGCGGAAACAGCGCGTCGGATGAAATCTTGCGCCCGCCGACCGGCGCGGGCCAGGACTCGGGCTTGCCCGTCAAATCCGGCACCCAGAGCAGGTTCAGGCCTTCCTGCACCATGCCGGAGAGGCGTTCGGAGGGCCCGTGGCCGAGCGCGGCCATCGCGGAACCGTTCCCCGACGAGACGCCGTGCAGGGCGACGAGAATGCCCTGCGCGGGCAGGTCGTCCACGCGCGGAGCGGCCGGCTGGCTGAGGCGCACGCGGGTCTGGTCGGTGCCGGAGAGCGGGTCGAGGGCCGCGGCGAGCGACCGGCGCGCGAGATCGGCGAGTTCGCTGCCGCCGGAGCCGCGCAGGTCCCACAGGACGACCTCGCGGCGCGGCTGCACGCGCACGACGGCCTCGGCCGCGTCGTCGAAGGGCAGATCGTCGTCGCCGTCCAGGCGCGCGCGGTACCAGTAGGCGCCGGGCGCGAGCGCCAGCGCGGGGATTTCGACGTCGCTTACGCCGCCGGGATCGAGCGAGACCGCGCGTTCGATCAGCGTCTTCACCTGCGGAGTACCGAGCGCGCCGGCCGTTTCGGTGGGCACCGGAGCGGTCTCGACGCGCAGGGTGCGGGTGCCCGCGCCCGCGTGGCAGCGCACGCGAATCTTCAGGCCGAAGGGCTGCCCGGCCACCGGCGCGCGCCCGGCGGTGCCGGGGATGGTGGCCAGCACGGGCTCGATCGATTCGACCGACCACTGCCGCGCCCACGCGCCGTTCACGTCCATATAAAGGAGCACCGGGGCGCGCTTCTCGCGGAAGGCTCCCAGCGCGGCGTTCCAGCGGGCTTCGAGCGCTTCGCGGGCGTCTTCTTCGGCGTTCAGGCCCGGATCGGTGAGCAGCACCACGACGGCGCGGTCTTCGACGGCCTCTTTGAGCCGCTGGACCGCGCGCCCGAGGGCCACGGTGCGGTCGCCCGAACGCGCCGGAGGCTGCTCGAGCAGTTCCTTCACGCGCGCGGGCAGTTCGGCGGCGTCCATAAAGGGCAGCGTGCGCCCGGAGGACGTCTCCACGCCCACGCGCCGGCGTCCCTGCGCGAGCGTCTCGGCGGCGCCCTGGAGCAGGCGTTCGAGCACGTTCACGCCGTCGCCGGTGCGCCGTTGCGCCAGCGAGGGCGAATCGTCCACGACCAGCACGACGGCCTCGCGCCCGGCGGTGGGATCGTTCGGTGCCGGGGCCAGCCAGGAGATGCCTTTCAGCCGCGGGCCGGCCAGCGCGGCGACGACCAGCGCGAGCAGCAGGCAGCGCAGGATCAGCAGAAAAAGGTCTTCCACCTGGCGGCGGCGTTCGGCGCTGGGCATCGCCGGATCCTGCATGAAGAACGCCCCGGGAAAATCGACGGCCCGTTCGCGCGCGCGGGCGCGGATGTGCAGAAGCACGGGCGCCAGCGCGAGCGGGAGCGCCCAGAGCAGCATCGGCAGGCCGAAACTCAGTTCCATGGCGTCAGACGACCCTTCCCCGAAGACCCGTACCTTTATAGGGGACGCGCGCGCACGCGGCCTGCGAGCGCGGAATCCTCGAAAACCCGCGGCTTATTGGGTTTTCACAATCCTTTCTTTGGACACAGGCTGGAAAAACCATACATTGCACGTTACCTTTGCGTGACCCGTTCGATTCGTCAACCGCCGGATGGACGCCTATGTCCGATACGACGGTCTTTAAGAAGCCCCCCGAGGCCGAGCCCACCCCGGCCAAGCGGAAGTATTCCGACTCCGCCGTACGCGAAGCCTATTACAAACTCCTCAAGGATTTCCACGATCCCGAGAAGACCCTCTCGCTGGTCTCGCGCACCTGCCACCTTTCCAAGGAAGACGTCCAGCACATCGTCACCTCGACGCCGGCGCCGCGCCGTTCCGATCCCAACGCGCCCGCCGTGCCGGCGCCGAAGAAGATTCCGCGCCCCGAGGTGGTCGCCGGCAAGGACAAGCCCGGCCGCCTGATCGCGCCCGACCCGGCCGCGATGCTTTCCTTCAAGCACCTGGCCCTGCGCGAGACCAGCGAGGCCAACGCCACGATCCTAGCGGCGGTGCACGTGCCGGGCGGGGAGTTTATCGCGGGCACGCAGGCGATGAAATCGGCGGGCTACAAGACGCTGCCGCCCTTCGACGAACAGAACGAGTTCCAGCGCGCCATCGTGCTGTACGTGGCCCGCCTGCTGGAAGTGAAGGCCGAACAGGTCTGCTTCGGCGCGAAGAACGTGAACGTGCAGGGAGCGGAGGACCGCGTGGGGCGTTCGTCGTCGCGCGGCCTGCCGATGGACGACGAGATCTTCTCGCCGCACGTCCAGCCGGTGCGCGATTCCCTCGCGGCCAGCCATCCCGGCGTGACGCTGCATTACATCAGCCTGCCGCCGATGGACCTGGCGCGGCTCGCGCACCAGTCGAATTCGGTGGTGCTGGCCAAGCCGCCCGAGACGCAGGGCCCGAAGGTCGAGCTGGTGACGGACCGCTTCCTGAGGGCGCGCAGCCGCGACCTGGTGTTCGTGGACTGGGTGGCCCGGCGCTGGCCCGAAGGCGGCATGCTGGACGACGTGATCAAGGAGATCGAATACGCCGAATGGCTGATCTCGCTGCTCTCGTACACGCGCTACGCCAGCAATACCGTGGACGGGAAAAGGATGCTCACCAAGCTCGCCTGCGTCTGCGCGGCGCGGGCGCAGCGCTGGTCGCCTTCGCCGCGGCTGCGCCAGGCGCTGGCCGTGGCCGAACGCTGGACCGAGGACCTGACCGAGGAATCGCGGCTGGAAGCCGATCAGGTGAAGAAGGACCTCGGCGGGCCGCCGCCGGAGAGCGAGAAGCCGCCGGAAGGCCCGCGGGCGTACGCGTACCAGGCGGCGGTGGAAGCGACCTTGCGGGCGGTCTCGTGCGCGGCGGCGACGGACGCGGGGCGGATTTCCAGCCACTGCGCGCGCGCGGCGGCGGCGGCGGTGATGACGGCTTCCTTCGCGGCGAACGCGGCCAAGGAATCGAGCTGGATCGAGATGGTCAGTTCGCACACGGCCGCGGACGAGACCGCCGAACAGCGCGAACTCTGCAACGCCATCCGCGCCGTGATCTACAAACACTAAGCGCGGCGTTCGATTCGTACGCCGTTCCTTGACGGAATTCGTTCCAAGCACGAACATACGCGCGGGTCCGCGGCCGGACGTTTCGGCATCGTTTTCTTGAGCTTGGATTTCCGGGAGCTATGGCGAGCGAAGAACCGACCACAACCTCGCCTCCCCCCTCCCCCGGCCAGGACGGGCCCGCTCCTTCTTCGAACAAGGAAACGCCCAAGGCCGAGGACCTGGAAGAGGTCGAGCCGATCGAGGAGGCCCCCGAGCCCATCGAGGAGGGCGCGGACCCGCTCGACCCGGCCCAGGCGCGGGCCGCGCGTACGCCCGGCGGCGGCGACACCAGCATCCGCCGCCCGGTGACCGAGGAAGGCCACGGCAACACCAGCGTCGTGCTGCGCGCGGTGGACGAGGGCCTCAAGCCCGCGTCTTCCGGCAACCTGAAGACCGTCTCCGAATCCTCCGGCTCGCTGAAGACCGTTCCGGACGCCTCGGGCAAGCTGAAGACGCTGGGCGAAGGCAAGGGCCGCGGCGGCAAGTCCTCCGGCAGCCTGAAATCCCTGGGCGAATCGAAGAGCGGCATCAAGGAAGGCATCTCGTCGGGCACGCTGAAGGTCCTCGCCGACCCGCTTCAGTCGAGCGGCTCGCCCGATTCGGCCTCCGCGGTGCACCGCGCGCTCGAGGAACTGCCCACCGTCGAGGAACTCGACGTCGCCAAGCTGACCGACGAAGACCTGATGCGCCTCTGCCAGGAAGGCGACGAGGCCGCGTTCGAGGTCCTCTTCCAGCGCTACGAAGGCCCGGCGCTCTCGTTCATCTACCGCATGATCGGCGACCGCAACCGCACCGAAGCGCTCGGGCAGGAAGCCTTCCTGCGCATCTTCAAGGACGCGAAGAGCTACCAGTACCCGCGCAGCTTCTCGACGTGGTTCTACACCATCGTCCGCAACCTCTGCAAAAACGAGCTGCGCTGGCGCTCGCGCCACCCCACCGTCTCGATCGAGGAATCCGTGGGCGGCTCGCGCGGGCGGAACGACTCGGACAGCGTCCACATCGGCGACAATCTGCGCTCCAGCACCACCGACCCGCTGGAACAGATCGTGAACTCCGAACTGACCTCCAAGCTGGACGAGTCGCTGAAGACGCTCCCGGAACTGGAACGCGACATCCTGATCCTGAAGTGCTTCCAGGGGCTGAAATACCGCGAGATCGCCGAAGTGGTGGGCGTGCCGGTGGGCACGGTGCGCAGCCGCATTCATGCGGCGCTCGAACGGCTGCGCAAGTCGGTGAAGGATTACTTGTAAAGCGTGAAACGGAGAGAGGAGACTGGACCAACGGACGCGCCTGCCCTGCTTGAACGGTGTATCCCCTATTAGGCGTGTCCCTGGTCCGCGGCGGAACCATGAACTGTACCGAGTGCACCGATAAACTGTCCGACTTCCTGCTCGACGAGCTGCCCGAGCAGGAGGCGGTGCTCGTCCAGGAACACCTGGCGCTGTGCCCCTCCTGCATGGCCACGTACAAGCAGTTGAAGGGCACCGGCCGCGCGATGGAAGCGATTCCCGCGATGCGTTCGGTGCAGCCGAGCCAGAACTTCGACGAACATGTGATGTCCGCCGCGCGCGTCGAATCGCAGAAGATCATCGAGACCCTGCCGCCCGAAAAGCGCCTGCGCATGGAAGCGCGCGCCGCCACCCGCAAGGCGCAGTTGCAGGTCAAGGCCCCCGCCGCGGTCAGCCAGCGCCGGCAGACGCCGTGGTCCGGCGCGGTGGTCGGCATCCTGATTCTGGGGCTCGTGGCCGCCACCTGCATCATGCTCTACCCCGCCGACGGGCTCGACAAGGCGCCCAAGGAACTGGGCACGCTGACCCTGGCGGCCGGCAAGGCCGAACAGTTCTTCCAGAAGCAGGGCGAGCAGTGGTCGGCGGTGAACGTCGGGAAGCCCGTGCGCACCGACGACGAGTATGCGACGCGCGACGACGGGCGCATCCGGTTCGAGATGGAGGGCGGCAGCGTCTGCGTCGGGCCGGGGACGGAGGTGAAGTTCCGCCGCCCGGGCGCGACGGACCAGGCCTTTATCCTGCACGTGCCCAACGGCGAGATGGGGGTCGAACGCGCGGAGGAAAAGAACGGCGAGGCCGGCCAGGTCTGGGTCGTGCGGACCGACGCGGCCACGGTGCGCGTGCCGGCCGGTTCGGAAGTGTACGTGCGCGCCGCGCGCAACGCCCAGGGCCGCCAGTGCGACGTGCTGGTGCGGAAGGGCTCGGCCGCCGTCAGCTACTGGGGCGGGAAGTCCAACGCCGACGTGAAGGCCGGCGAAGAAGCCTCCTTTTGGGAAGACGCGCGCATCGAGCCGCAGAAATCGGCGCCCGAGAACCTGCTCCCCCTCTGGCGCATGGACCTGCTCAACGACGCCGAAATGTCCGCGCTCTTCGGCGGCGCGGTGCGGGTGGTGGACCGGCGCTCCGAAGGCCCCGTGGTGGAATTGAGCTACGGATTCGGCCGGCCGGGCGGCCTGCAGGACTGGAACGTCGCCGGCGGCGCCGCGATCGCGCAGAAGCCGAGCGGGACGCTCTCCCTGCCCGCCGAGGCGCGCTGCACGCTGGCCGCGCCCATCACGGTGCCGGCGAGCATCGAACTGGCCATCCATCCGGACTCGCCCAAGGACGGCGCGATCGCCTGCGTGGTGCTCGACACCGACAAGGGCCGCGTCTCGGCCGATTTCGACCGCCAGGTGGCCGTGCTGACCGTGCGCGAGCCCGACCATCCGGGCGCCTCGCGCGTGCCTTTCCGCGCGCAGGCCAAGACGCTGGAGCGCGTGCGCCTCGACTTCGTCGAAGCGGGGCTCGACACGCAGGCGGTGCTGACGACGGCCTCCGGGAAGTCGAAGCCCGTCACCGTCTCGCGCAACCTGCTGGTCCCCGGCGCGCTGTGGGTCAGCGCGCTGCGCGAGGAGGCCCTGCTGGAGGGCATCCGCGTCACCGGACAGGTGCCGCGCAAGTGGCTGCGCCAGAAACTGGCCGGCACGCCGTAAACCCATCGGCCTCCGCGGCCCTGAACAACTTGCCACCTCCCTGCGAAGTGCTACATTCGCGCGGCTGCTTGGGGAGCGAAAACACGAGAGGAGATTTTGCCATGCCGATGGTTGCCATGCGCCAGCTTCTGGACCACGCCGCCGAAAACGGCTACGGGCTGGGCGCCTTCAACGTCAACAACATGGAACAGATTCAGGCGATCATGGAGGCCGCGAAGGAGACCGATTCGCCGGTGATCATCCAGGCGAGCCGCGGCGCGCGCAGCTACACCAACGACCGCTTCCTCTATCACCTCATGGTCGCCGCGACCGAACTCTATCCCAACATCCCCGTCGTCCTGCACCAGGACCACGGCAACTCGGTGACCACCTGCAAGAGCGCCATCGACATGGGCTTCACCAGCGTCATGATGGACGGCTCGCTGGCCGAAGACGGCAAGTCGCCCGCGACCTACGACTACAACGTCCAGGTGACCAAGGAAGTCTGCCAGCTCGCCCATAAGCAGGGCATCACCGTCGAAGGCGAACTCGGCTGCCTGGGCAACCTGGAAACCGGCAAGGGCGACAAGGAAGACGGCCACGGCGCCGAAGGCACGCTCTCGCACGACCAGTTGCTCACCGATCCCGCCGAAGCCGTCGATTTCGTCGCCAAGACGGGCATCGACGCGCTCGCCGTCGCCATCGGCACCAGCCACGGGGCGTACAAGTTCACGCGCAAGCCCGACGGCGCGATCCTGGCCATGGACCGCATCATCGAGATTCACAAGAAGCTGCCCAACACCCACCTGGTGATGCACGGCAGCTCCTCGGTGCCGAAGTCGCTCCAGGACATCATCAACAAGTACGGCGGCAAGATGAAGGAAACGTGGGGCGTGCCGGTCGAAGAGATTCAGGTCGGCATCAAGAACGGCGTCCGCAAGATCAACGTCGATACCGACTGCCGCATGGCCATCACCGGCGCGATCCGCAAGGTGCTCTCCGAAGGGCCCGAGAAGTTCGACCCGCGCGATTACCTCAAGCCGGCCCGCGAGGCGATGAAGGCGATCGTGAAGGAACGCATGATCCAGTTCGGCCAGGCCGGGAACGCGGGCAAGATCAAGGCCAAGCCGCTCACGGAAATCGCGAAGCTGTACAACTGACCCATCGCGCCGCGCGGCCGCGCCCGCAAGGGCTCCGGCCGCGCGGCCCTTTTATCACGCGCCTGCCGGCAGCCTGGGCGGGATGAGCAAAGGGAGCCCACGTGCCTATCGAATTCAAAGTCGGCGTCATCAAGTCCAAGACCGGGACGACGGGCGTGAAGGTCTCGCTCGACGGCTACGTGGACGCCTCGACGCTCAACGAGTTCGAGCAGGTGATGGACAAGCTGATCGAGAAAGACGCGAAGCTGGTCATCGTCGATTGCACGAAGCTCGAATACATCAACTCCGCCGGCGTCGGCCTGCTGCTCAAATACACCGACGAATTCTCGAAGATTCAGGGCCGCTTCGCGCTCATCAAGATCCCGCAGGGCACGATGGCCGTGATCAACATGCTCGGCTTCGACAAGGAACTGAGCATCTACGCCGACGAAGCGGCGGCGCTGAAGGCGAAGTAACCGCCTTTTTCTCACCGCGGAGACGCGGAGCGCGCAGAGAATGGCGTTCCTGCTATTCACCACAGAGCGCACAGAGGACACGGAGAACGGCTTTCCTACATTCTCCGGGTTGGTCACGCACGCACAAGACGCGTGTCAACGACACACGCCCAACGACACATACCCAAGATACGCGCACAAGACGCACGCCCAAGACGCACGCCCAAGTCACGCGCTCAAGACACACGCCCAAGACACACGCCCATGACACACGCCTACGACACGCGCCTATGACACGCGCCTATGACACGCGCCTATGACACGCGCCTATGTCACGCGCCTTAAACGCATCCCTTGTAGCTCGCCTAAGACCCACCTCCCGATCACACCCGTTTCCTTGATTTCATCCACCCAGAATAGCACCCACCCTGGGCATCCGGTCTTTCGTGCGTGTGGGTGTGGGTATGCGTGTGCGAGTGCGTATGCGCATGTATATGCGTTTTCATATGCGTGTGCGTGTGCGTGTGCGTGTGCGTGTGCGTGTGCGTGTGCGTGTGGCGTGCGCGTGTGGCATGCGCAGCCGCCGTGCGTTCTTCCCCGAAGGGGAAGCAGGTGAAAGCCCAGGGTTGCGTGCGCAGCACGCTACCCTGGGTACAAGCGCGCGCGAAGCTTCCCTGCAAGGGAAGCTTCGCATGGGCACGTCTTCCCAGGGTAGCGCGCTGCGCGCGCAACCCTGGGCTTTCATCTATTTCCCCTTCGGGGAAACGAGGGCGCGCGCCCGGCGCTCCCGAGTGATAACCGGCGCGCGGCCGGCGGACTGACCGCGTGTTGCGACCCGCCTCTTGACGGAACTGCGGCCGCTGTCCACAATGCTTCGCGTGCCTTGGCGGTGCGGATAGCACAGGCCGATGTTTCGTCGGCCGGGTCGCGTTGCCGACTCTTGAGAGTCATAGGATAGGGTTAATCAAAGCTTCGCTTTGACACCCGTAGCAAGGCACCAGCGTGGACCTAATCGTCCACGCTTTTTATTTCGTCCGGTATGCCACAACCGAATCCCGTGTCTTGACGGATACTCGGGCCTCGACAGAATTCGTGCGTGTCTTGGCGGTGCGAATAGCACAGGCCGATGTTTCGTCGGCCAGGTCGTGTTGCGGCTGCTCAGAGCCGTGAGGCAACTAGCAAGACCTTATGCTCGCGAGGAACGGACTCTCGCTGCGCTAAGATCTCTAGTCAGCAAGGCACAGGCGTGGGTGCGTTTTCCCCACGCCAACCTATTTTGAGACGATGCCGATGTGCCTTTTCTATTTCTTATTGATCATCTTGGCGCCGGCCGTAGGCGGGATTTTTTGGGGCGTGGCGGGCGCGCTGATCGGATTCGTGGCCGGCATCGCGCTGTCCATTGTCATCAGCATGATTCATTCGTTTCTCCAATATGAATACAGCAACAGCCTGCGCCTCTGGTTTCGCACTCGCTTCAACCGGGGCATGGCCGTCGCGGAAATCGCGCGGCGCCTGGACATGCGCGTGGACGAACTTCGGGCCTTCCAGCCACGCTACCAGGAAGTCTTCATCCCCAAGCGCAGCGGCGGCAAGCGGCGGCTGATGGTGCCCGACGATGCCACCAAGGTCGTGCAGCGCCGCATCCTCAAGCGTCTGCTGCGCAAACTGAAGACGCATCCGTGCGCCTACGGCTTCGTGCGCGGCCGCAGCATCGTGGACCACGCCAACCAGCACATCCGGCAGGCGGTTGTGATCCGGCTCGATATCGTGGATTTTTTTCCAAATACCAAGGCCAGCCGCGTGGAACGTTACTTCAACCGCATCGGATGGAACCGCGAGGCCGCCGCGTTGCTTGCGCGCCTGACCACGCATGAAGACGGCCTGCCGCAGGGCGCGCCCACCAGCCCGTGCCTGAGCAACCTCGTCAACTACTACATGGATGTACAGATTCAAAACCGCGTGAAGCAGAAGGGCGGGACCTACAGCCGATACGCGGACGACATCACAATCTCGTTCCCGCTCGATTACACGCGCAACATCCAGCGCATCCTTTCTCGCGTGCGAAGAATCACGAAGAAAAAGGGCTACACGCTCCATAAGGGCAAGAAGAAATCGATTCGCCGCCACCACCAACGGCAGTGCGTGACAGGCCTGGTGGTGAACGATCTCCCGCGGCTCCCGCGCGAGACCCGGCGCTGGCTTCGCGCGGTACGCCATCGCCTGAAGCAGGGCAAGCCCGCGACACTGACCCCGGCGCAGGTGCAAGGCTGGGAAGCCCTCGAAAAGATGATCGCCGAAGGCCGGAAGCGGGCCCCGGAACGCACCTATCGGGCGGAGGAGATTCGCACGGTCATCAACCGCCGCCAGCGCCACGACAAAAATAGAAACAAACCTCTAACGTAGTCAGGACTTACAACCGCGAAAGCTCGCTTGGCTTTTTCGATTCCTGCCTATACTTAGTGGGCTCTAAAAATCTCGAGCTTCCGCCTCAGGAGCGACGCATGGCCGACGCACCGTCCACTTCTTCGAATTCCACGCCTCCGGGCGATGCCCCCAAGCCGGCCGAACCGGCCAAGGCTCCCGCGGCGGCTCCGGCCGCAGCGCCCAAGCCCGCGGCAGCGGTTCCGAAGCCTGCGGCCGCCGCGCCCAAGCCGGCGCTCGCGCCGGGCAAGACGGCCATCGCCCTGCAGCCGAACTCGGACACCTGGCCCGACGAAGCGCCGCGCGTGATGGACATCACCACGTCCAACATCGCCAGCGAACTGCGCAACATGATCCGCGGCGAAGTCCGCGACGATCCCTTCACGCTCACCATGTACAGCACCGACGCGTCGATCTACGAGATCGAGCCGTTCGTGGTCGTGTACCCGCGCGACGAGGAAGACGTGCGGGCCTGCGTCTGGTTCGCGCGCAAGCACAACGTCCCGATCATCGCGCGCGGGGCCGGCAGCGGCCTGACGGGCGAATGCCTGGGCCGCGCGATCGTGCTCGACATGAACATCCACATGGCCCGCATCATCGAACTCGACCGGCAGAACCAGACCGTCGCCGTCGAGTCCGGCGTGGTGCTGGACAGCCTCAACCGCGCGCTGAAGCCGTACGGCTTCCGCGTCGGGCCCGACCCGGCCAGCAGCGGGCGCTGCACCATCGGCGGGATGATCGCGAACAATTCCTGCGGCGCGCGCTCGCTGAAGTACGGGAGCATGCGCGACAACCTGGTGAGCTGCCGCGTGGTGCTCAGCGACGGGACCGTGACCAACTTCCGCAGCGTCGTGCGCGGCGCGGGCGACCACGAACGCAAGAAGAAGGAAGAAGGCCTGGCCGGACGCGTGCACGCGCAGTTGCCCGACCTCTGCGCCGCCGGCAAGGACGTCATCAAGAAGGGCTCGCAGAAGATCCGCGCCGAGCGCAACCGCTCCGGCTACCTGCTCGACGGCGTGAACGGCGTCGAACACTTCCACCCGCAGCGGCTGATCTGCGCGAGCGAAGGGACGCTGGGGATCGTCACCGAGGCCATCGTGCGCGTCGTCCCGCTGCCGGGCATGACCGGGATGGCCACGGTCTGCTTCGCGAACCTGGTGGACGCCGCCAAGGCCGTCCCCGCGATCCGCGAGACGCGCCCGTCGGCCTGCGAACTGCTCGACAAGACCATCATGGCGCACGCGCGCCAGGCGCTGCCCGAGGCCGCGCCGCTGCTGCCCGAGAGCGCCGGCGCGATCCTGATCGTCGAATACGAGTCCGAATCGCGCGACGGCATCGAGGCCAAGCTCCTGGCGCTCGAAGACCGCCTCAAGCAGGGCGTCGCGCACCAGGCCTGCAAGACGCTGCTCGACAAGGGCGACCAGGCCAAGGTGTGGGAAGCGCGCAAGGCCGCCACGCCGCTGCTTTTCAGGCGCGAAGACGGCTTGCAGCCGATTCCCATCGTCGAAGACGCCTGCGTGCCGGTGGACAAGCTGGCCGAGTACGTCGAGAAGATGATCAAGGTCTTCGAGAAGTACAAGCTGGCGTACACCTGCTACGCGCACGCGGGCCACGGCGAACCGCACTTCCGCCCCATGATGGACCTGACGAAGAAGGAACACGTGGATTTGCTCGAAAAGATCGCGGGCGACTGCCACGCGATCGTGTGGGCCTGCGAAGGCACGATCAGCGGCGAACACGGCGAAGGCCTGGCGCGCGCGCAGTGGATCGAGAAGCAGGCCGGCAAGGAACTGTACGAGATCTTCAAGCAGGTGAAGGAACTCTTCGACCCCGCGGGCATCCTGAACCCGAACAAGAAGATCACCAAAGACGCGCACCTGATGGTCAAGAACCTGCGCTTCGGGGCCGACTACCGCTTGAGCGAAGGCGAACGCCCGCGCGGCAGCCACATCAACCCGACGCAGGCGGTGAACTACCGCATGTTCCGCCAGCAGACGGCGGTCTGGAAGGAAATGACCGTCGAAGGCGTGGCCGACAACCCGGACCTCGTCCACCAGCACGGCAGCTCGATGCTGCACTGGACCGCGGGCGAGATGGCCGCCGAGACCGGCAAGTGCAACGGCAACGGGCACTGCCGCAGCACGGGGCCCGAAGTGGCCATGTGCCCGCGCTTCAAATACAACCGCATCGAAGACGCCAGCCCGCGCGCCAAGGCCAACGTCCTGCGCCGCCTGATGAACGGACGCCAGCGCACCGGCGCGTTCAACGCGCAGGAAGTCGTCGAGATCATGGACTACTGTTTCAACTGCAAGCGCTGCGTGGACGAATGCCCCTCGGCGGTGAACATCCCCAAGATCGCCATGGAAGCCAAGGCGCGCCACCTCGCCTCGAACGGGCTCTCGCTGGACAAGAAGTTCTTCGTCAACATCGAGAAGCTCTTCCGCGCCGGCCGCGCGCTGGCGCCGATCGCGAACTCGCTGACCGAATTCACCGTCTTCCGCCTGCTGCTGGAAGCGGCCACGGGCATCGACCGGCGCCGCGAGCTGCCCAAGTTCAAGTCGCTGCGCCTGCGCCACCGGCTGACGTTCTCGCCCGAGGGCCCGCGCCCGAAGGTGGTCGTCTACGCCGACCTGGTGCCGAAGTACAACAAACCCGAACTGCTCCAGGCCGCCGTGGACGTGCTCGAACACAACGGCTACGAAGTGCTCGTCCCCGAAGCGCCGTGGTGCAACATGCCGGCCATCACCCACGGCGCGGCGCTCGACGCGCGCGCCAACATCCGCGAAGTCGCCGCGGCGCTGGGTTCGTACGCCTTCCGCGGCTGGCCGATCCTGTGCCTGGAACCCACCGCGACCCTGGCGCTGACCAAGGACTTCCTCTACTACGTCGATACGCCCGAGACCCGGGCGATCGCGCGCCACACCAGGGACCTGGGCGAATTCCTGCTCGGCCTGCACAAGCAGAAGCGCCTGAAGACCGACTTCCAGCGCGTGGACCGCAGCCTGGCGTACCTGACCCCCTGCCACCTCAAGGCGCTGGGCGTCGGCAAGCCCGCGGTCGAACTGCTGAAGCTCGTCCCCGGCGTGAAGATTCAGAACCTCGACGACAAGATCTGCTGCGGCATGGCCGGCGAGTTCGGCATGCTGAAGAAGAACTACGACGAGTCGATGTGGATCGGGCGCAACCTCTTCCGCCAGGCGGCCGAATGCGGCGCCGAGGAAGGCTGCTGCGAAAGCTCCGGCTGTTCGATGCAGCTCGAACACGGCGCGGGCAAGGCGACGCTCCACCCCATCGCCATCCTCGCGCAGGCCTACGGCTACGCCGCGCCCGAAGCGCGGACCTTCATCCCCGACGGCCTGGCCTCCGCGCAGGAAGATCCCCACGCCGATCACGACCACGGGCACGAAACCGCCGACGAGAACGCCTCGCACGGCGAAAGCCCCAAGCACGAAGAACACGCGCACGCCGGCCACCACTGATCCGGCGTCCGGACTCAAACAGAACCGCCGCGGCAGGCGCAGGCCTCCGCGGCGGTTTTTATTTCAGGCGCATCGAAGCGGCGTCAGGGGCGGAACGGATCGCCGCGCTCTTCGGGGTGGTCGGTCTCCACGTGCGGGCGCTTCTCGATGGTGCGGTCGTCGAGCGTCGTCTGGTTGCGCGGGCAGCCGGTAAAGGCCGCGACGGCGAGCACGGCGAAGCAGCAGTAACCCAACAGGCGGACGGCGCGCGGCAGCAGCATGGCATGACTCCTCGAACAGGCCCCCAGGCACGGCCTATCGTACACCGCGAAACCAGACGTCAAGGTTGCAAAAGGACGGCGCGGGCGGAACGGCTCAGGCGGTCTCGGCTTCCTGCTGCCCGATGGTCAGGCGTTCCAGCATGCTGGCGAATCGCGGGTCGGACCGCAGGAGTTCCAGGTCGCGGTCGCCGCGCATGTGGTCGAGGTCGCGGTAGCCGAGGTCGATGGCTTTTTCGAGCGCGCTCAAGGCCATCTCCTTCTTGCCGTTCAGCGCGTACGAGCAGGCGAGGTTGTACTGCACCACCTCGTCCTCGGGGCTGATCTGGCTCAGGCGCAGGTCGGTCTCGAGGCCCTTCGCGTAATCGCCGCGGCGCGTGTAGGCCTCGCCGAGCAGGGCCAGCACTTCCAGATGGTTCGGCGCGACATGCAGAATCTGCTGGCAGAAATCGACCTCGAAGTCGGTCTCGCTGCGGATGGGCAGTTCGATGGTCTGCGTAATGCCGTGCTGAAAACCGTCTACGTAAAGCTTATGGATGTCGAGGGTGAACGTGCTGCGGGACTTCTTGCGGTTGCGCGTGCGCATGCGTCGGGGCTTCCTTGTCCGCAGCCTGTTTTTTTCCGTACACAGGCCGGCACGAATGTCCGTATAATGATTGTCCTCGCAAAGGTAGGGCCGCGTCAAGGGCAGTCCGTTGAAAAAAGACCTGGGGCCGCCGGTGCTGAAGGCGCAACTGAGTTTCTTCTTTGAGATGCCGGCGCGCGCGGCCGATCCGTCGGACTCCGCAAGTGCCGCCGGCGCAAGCCCCGAGGCCCGGGCGGGGCGGCTGTTTCTTCAGGCGGCTCAGGAGCGCCGCAGGACGCAGATGCGGAGCGTGCGGGTCGAATTCCGGCCCTTCCGTTCCACCTTGTACAGTTACCGCATCAAGCCCAACGGGGCCGCGCTGGTGCAGTTTCACGCCGTATTTCGCGACGCTTCCGACGAGGTGCTGTTGCAGGCGGCGCATTTGATGCTCTGCCGCACCCGTCCGGCCCGCCGGAACATCCCGCGCGAAGCCTACGACGCCTTCGTGCGCGCGATCCCGCCGGAGAGTTTCGAGATGCCCGGGGCGCGCAAGGAATCGGCGCGCGCGCGGCCCGGCCCCGGCGAACACCGGTCGCTCGACGAGAGCTTCCAGCGCGTGAACGCGATGTACTTCGAAGGAAAGCTGGCCAAGCCGAGCCTGTGCTGGAGCCCGCGGCGTTCGCGGCGGCTGCTGGGCAGTTACCACGAGCGCAAGGACCGCGTGATCGTCAGCCGCCTCTTCGATTCCGAGCGCGTGCCGATCTTCCTGCTTGATTACATCATGTACCACGAACTGCTCCACAAGCATCTCGGCGTGGGCAAGCGCTCCGACGGACGGCGCTGCGTGCACAGCGCGGAATTCCGGCGGCTGGAGCGCAAGTACATCCGCTTCGAGGAAGTCCTCGCGCTTCTCAAGCGCCTCTAGGCCCGGCCGTCCGCGCCGCGCCGGAACGTGCTATTTTTGAAAATAAACCTGCGTAATTGATACATGCCCGGGGTATCCAGCCATGGGGTCGCACGCCTAATTTGCATCGTTTGATCGAGTTACAAAAGGACTGACCGCATGACCTGCACCCGGGCGCTTCGGATATTACCCTTAATATACCCAGTACTATTCTGTGTTTGCACGCTCCGGGCGGAAAACGCGGCGCAGCCTGGCGAGGTCCAGCCGGAGCCTTCCACGCTGCACTGCCTGGCCGTGCGCTGGCCGGTCCAGGGCGACGACAACGAGAACGCCACCGTCGCGACCGCCTATCGCAAGAAGGGCGCCGACGCGTGGCGCCAGGGGTATCCGCTCATCCGCACCATCAAGGCCGCCACCGGGCCGCAGAAGGGCCAGTGGAACTTCACCAAGGGCAACCTGGGTTCGAACCGGCTCTCGCCCGGACGCCTGTACGCCGGCAGCATCGTGGACCTGGAGCCCGAGACGGAGTACGAGGTCAAGCTCTCGCTGCAGGACCCCGACGGCGGCGCGACGGAAAAGATCCTGGCCATGCGCACCATCGGCGAACCCAAGACCCCGCCGGGCATGCGCGAACGCCACGTGGCGCCCGGGGCGGGCGGCGGGAGCGGCGCCAAGGAAGACCCGATCAAGGGGCTCGAGGAGGCCTTCGCCACCGCGCAGCCCGGCGACCTGTTCCTGCTGCATGCCGGCACGTATGCGGTGAAAGGCACGCTGAACCTGCCCAAGGGCGGCACGGCGGAGAAGCCGATCGTCTTCCGCGGCGCGGGCGACGGCGAGGCGATTCTGGACGGCGGCGGCAACGAAGAGACCAAGGGGCGTCTCATCAGCGCCAACGGCACCGGGCACGTCTGGCTCGAAGACCTGACCCTGCAAGGGCGGCAGTACGTCATCGTCGCGCACGAAGCCACCAACTGGGTGCTGCGCCGCTGCAAGTTTTTGAAGATGGAAAAGGGGTTCACCGCGCACAACGGCAATTACACGCGCTCGCGCGGGCACTTCATCAGCGACAACCTGTTTGTCGGGCCGACGGCCTGGCCGCGCACCAAAGGCATCGAATCGTACTGCGGCACCTACATGAGCGGCTCGGGGCACGTGGTCTGCTACAACCGTTTCGAGCACGTCGGCGACGGCATGCACGGCAGCGGCTACGGGAACCTCTCCGCGTCCGACATCCACAACAACGACTTCAACATCTGCACCGACGACGGGCTCGAGGCCGACTACAGCGAGACGAACGTGCGCGTCTACCGCAACCGCATCGTCAACGTCGCGCACGGCATCACGGCGCAGCCTTCGCAGGGCGGGCCGCTGTATTTCTTCCGCAACGTGATCTACAACGCGACCTATTCGCCCTTCAAGCTCCACAACGACACCTGCGGCGTCCTGATCTTCCACAACACCTGCCTGCGCAACGGGGCGAGTTTCAACATCGTGCCCGGTTCGGAGACCGTCACCGAGGTCGTCACGCGGAACAACCTCTTTCTCGGCACCGCCGAGGCCGGGCTGAACACGACCGGGCGCATGACGCGCTGCGACTTCGACGCCGACGGCTTCGGCGGCTACAAGGGCGCGTTCGCGCTCTGGAACGGGAAGACCTACAAGACCGCCGACGACGCCCGCGCGTCCGGCCAGATTTACGCGAATGCCGGCGTTGTGGAGATCGATCCGGCGGCCTGCTTCGCCTCGGGCCTGCTGCCGCCCGCCGATCCTCAAAAGGAATACAAGGGCGATCAGTTGGACGTTCGGCTGAAAGAGGACGGCCCCGCCATCGACCGTGGCGTGGTGCTCCCGAACTTCAACGACGGCTTCGCGGGCAAGGCCCCCGACCTGGGCGCGATCGAGGCCGGGCAGCCGCTGCCCCACTACGGCCCGCGCGCCTCCGCCAAGCAGCCGTAGTAAGTAAAAGGAGCGCGCGCAGGGCCGCGCCTCCAAGAATTCCCAGTCACGTCGTGCAAATCAATCGCGTCTGACCTGAAGAAGGCAGGCCGAAGGCCGTCTGGCTTTTCGGCGTTGACAGGCAGGGGCGTCGTTACTACAAACCTTGGTGCAGCCCCACAATGACCTTGCAACGCCGGCATTTTGATGCCGAGGTTGGACTACCTTTTCAGGAGGAATTCCCGATGCTGACCGGCCGAATCGGTGGGATGGCGTGTGCGGCTCTGCTGCTCTGCGCAGCCGTGCATTCCGTAGCCGCCGGCGCGCAGGGAAAGGACAAGCCCAAGCCCCCCGCGGAACTGATCGCCACGGTCAAGATGACCACCCTGTCCACGCAGGACCGGACCGAAGCGGTCAAGACGCTGTCGGCCCTGAGTTCCGCGCAGGAAGTCCGCGACCACAAGGTCGTGGAGTCCCTTCTTGACGTGGCGCAGAACAAGAAGGACGACATCTTCGTGCGCATGGCCGCGATCGAAGCCTTGGGCACGCTCCAGTTCAACCTCTTCCAGACCGACGACTTCGCGAAGAACCGCTACCTCGAACCGCTGAGCACCATGCTGAAGGGCAAGGACGAGGACGAGCTGATCCGCCAGTCGGTCGCGCTCACCTTTCAGCGCACGCTCAAGAACACCGGCCTGAAGGACCGCGAAGTCTTCGAGACGCTCTCCAAGATCGCCGAGGACAAGGCGGAACCGCTCCTGGTCCGCATCGCCTGCGTCGATTTCGTCGGCGCGTTCGGCCACGAAAAAGGCATCACTGTCCTGGCCACCATCCTGAGCCAGATCGACCTCGACAAGGCCGTGCGCGAAGCCGTGGTGCGCTCGTTCGCGCAACTCCTGGCCAGCGTCGATAACCTCAAGGAAGTCAACTTCGCCGTCGTGAACAAGGTGAAGGAGATGGTCGTCGGCAAGGACTTCCCCAACGAGATTCGCGCCGACGGACTGCGCGTGCTCGCCCGCCTGAAGGCCAACAAGATCAAGGGCGTGGACGACAGCGTGATCGAAGTGATCAAGAAGGTCCTGAAGACCGAGACCGACGCCAACCTGGTCGTCGCGAGCGTCGATGCGCTGGGCATCATCGGCGACGACGGCGCGCTGGACGACCTGACCAAGGCCTACACGGACTTCTTCGACAAGTCGAAGGTGGACCGCGCGGCAGACGTGCGCATCCGCGTCGCGATCATGAAGGTGCTCGGCAACCTGCTCTCCGCGCAGAACCAGGCCCAGGCGCCGAACTCCGCGGCGCTGAAGAAGTGCGTGGACCTGCTCGTCAAGCCCCTCGACCTGGTCACCAAGCCCACCGAGGCCGACGAAGTGACCGCCGCCGCGATCTTCTCGCTGCGCTACCTGTACCCGAAGAAGAAGGAATTCCAGAACTTCCACAAGGAAGTGATCGATAAGCTGATCCTGATCCTCAAGCCGACCGCCAACAACACCAACCGCAACTTCGACGAAGGCGTGACCGAGACGCTCAAGGCGATCACCCGCCAGCCCTACGGCAAGGACCCCGCGCAGTGGGACCGCTGGTACGACGAAACCTACGGGATCAAGGTGAAGCAGTAAGCCTTCGACCTGCTTCGCGATTGAAAACGGCGGCCGATGGCCGCCGTTTTTATTTGGTCTTGGGATTTGAGCGGTGGCTACAGGCCGAAGAGCGCCTGGATCGTGCGTTCCACGTCGTCCTTCACCTGCGCCAGCCGTCCTGCGTCCTGCCCGGGGCGGTGGAGCGCCAGCAGATCCTCCCCCAGCCCATGCAGTGTGCCGTCCGGCGCGAGGCCGTTCGCGGGGACCGGCAGGCGCTTGAGGTCGGCGATGTGGACCTGCGGGAAGACCTTCCCGTCCTCGCCGGTCACGGCCAGGAAGTAGCGTTCGTAAAAGGACGAGGCGAAGCAGGCGCAGAGCGCGGCAAGCGAGACCGGCGCGCCGGGCCTCGGGTAGGTCACATGCACGGTGTTGCGTACGAAAAAGCGTTCGCGGTCGAGCGTCGCGACCAGGCCGCGGGCGGTCTGGCGCGAGATCAGCTTCTCGCCGCGGTCGAAGATCGCGCGTTCGCGCAACTGGCAGTTGAACGGCTTGCCGGGGTGCGGCGGGACGTGCTCGTGGGTCTTGTCGTACTCGATCCAGCGGCCTTCCCAGCGCACGGGCGAGCAGGAAGCGAACTCGCCGCCGTCGATCACCCGCACGTGCTTCTGCGGGTCGAACGTGGCGCGCGTGCCGTCTTCGGCGACGAAGACGTGGCCGTCCACGTGGCCCAGCAGGCGCTTGGGAAAGGGCTGAAAGCCGGTGGAGATGCCGTCGCGGACGTCGAAGAGGTTCGCCAAAGGCACGCCGGCGCCTTCCATGGCCTCGATCTGCCTGCGCATCGCCGGGGCGTGGCCGCCGCCGAAGCGCAGGCCGGGGCCGAGCGGCAGGCGGGCCTGCAGGCACGGGCCGGCGGGCAGTTCGACGCGCGAACGGCGGGCGGGCGGCTGCTTGCGCACGCGCAGGATCACGGTCTCGACGATGCGCCCTTCAAAGGCGTGCGCGTCCACGGGCTCGATCGATTCGAGGGTGTACTCGAGGAGGAACTCGCGCAGGGCGCGGTAGCGTTCGTTGCGCTGGAAGGTGGCCGGGAGCACGAAGCTGAGCACGCCGCCTTCGCGCAGCAGAGCCAGCCCGCGTTCGACGAAGACGGCGAAGAGGTTCACCTTGCCTTCGGCGGCGGTGCGGAAGCGGCGGCGCAGGCCGGCGAGGCGGCGGTCGGAGAGGCCGCGGCCTTCGACGAAGGGCGGATTGCCGACGACCAGGTCCGCGCGGCCGTCCAGGCCGGGAATCTCGCCCAGCGCGTCGGCGCAGTGCAGATCGAGCGAGACGTCGTCGCCGAGGCCCGCGAACTCCCAGGCGGCCATGCGCAGGTTGAAGCGCGCAAGCGCCAGGGCCTGCGCGTCGGTGTCGATGCCGCAGATTTCATGGGCCAGCGCCGCGCGGGCGGCTTCGAGCGGCGCCTGGCCGCTCTCCTTGCGCCGTTCGAGCGCGCGTTCGAAGGCCGCGACGAGGAAGACGCCCGCGCCGCAGGCGGGGTCCACGACGCGCCGCGGGCCGACCATCAGGCCGCCGACGATCCTGCGCGCGAGTTCCGGGGGCGTGTAGACGTTCGGGGCGCTGACGCGTCCGGCGCGTCCGGCGCGGCCGGTGCGTTCGGGGCGGAAGGCGCGGGCGCGCGCGGCGAGCAGCAGTTCGCCCAGCAGCGCGTCCTCGCGCCAGGCCGCATCGGGAAGCTGGGAAGCCAGGGCCCGCGCGCAGGCCTCGCGCTTGCGGTCGGCTTGCAGCGTGAGCGGGAAGGCGCCGGCGAGTTCCTCCACCCAGCGCGCGGGGGCTCCGGCGCGTTCCACGCGCGCGGCGGCCGCGGCGGAAACCCAGGCGGAGACCTCGGCGCGCGGGGCGTCTTCAAGAATCGCGGAGATGCGCCGCGCCAGGCGCAGCGGGCCGAACGTGGGGCGCAGGATCGCGCGGGAACCGGACGGGGCCTCGGACGCCGGACGCCCGGGGCTGGCCCGGCGCGCGGCGCGCGCGAAGGTATCGGCGCTGAGCGGAATGACGGACGATGCCGCCTCCGGCTCGGCTTGCGCCGATGGATCGAATCCAGGAAATCCCCCCATACGTGCAAGGATTCGGCAGCAGGGGGCGGGCAGCTTGAGGAATTCTTCGCGCAGACGCCACAAAGATAAGGAGAGGGCGCGCGGCCGGCGGCGCTTCGGCGGGGCTTTTTGAAAAGTTTCGCTTCAGGTTTTGCCGGCGGGCGCTTCGGCGGGTTTTTCGGGCGCGGCGGGCTCGCTCTTGGCGTCCCCGGCCGGCGAGGTCTTCTTCTCTTCCTTGATCAGGTCGGTGACCTTCTTCATCGTCACTTCGCCGGTGCTGCGGACTTCCAGGACCAGCACGTTGTTTTTGCGGACGCGCTGCATCACCGCGGTGCCCTGGGCGTTGCGCACGCCGTACTTTTCGCGCAGCTTCGGGTCCTCGGGAATCTCCCAGAACTTCGTCCACAGATCGCGCTCGATTTCGCTCGGCGCTTCCTTCCCCGCGTACGCCAGCGGCGCCTGGCCCTTCTTGTCCAGCGTGTAGCCGCTGTCGGGCTGGAGCTTGTTCGAAAAGATGCGGCGGAAGATCAGCAGCGACTTGCCCTTCAGCGCGTCGCCCTGTTCGACAAAGGCATCGTCGAAGGTGATGGCGAAGGCGTCGATGTAGATCTCGTCGCCGTCGAGCGTGAAATCGGGGTACTCCTGCACCGGGTTGCCTTCCGCGTCGATCTCGGTAAAGCGCACCGTCGTGGTGACGCGCCCGTCCTCGCTCTTCTGCTGGTCGGCGACGTAGACGGTGGCGCGGCGCTCGGTCTTCTTCAGCCGCTGGACGAAGCCTTCCAGTTCCTTGCGCTTCGCTTCCAGGGCCTCGATCTGCTTGTTCTTTTCCTCGATGACTTTCTGCTGCTGGCGCTGCTGTTCCAGGACCAGGCGGTCGGCCAGGTACACGCCGCCCGAACCGAACAGGGCCAGAATCGCCGTCCACATGAACAGGCGCCAGGGCATCGGTTTGCTCGAATCAGCCGCCATGCTCGCTCCTTGTCGGTCGCACGCGCCATCCACGCGCATTGTACCGGAAGCGCGGCTCCCGCGTGCATGGTTTTCAGGTTTGGAAGAAATTCTTGCGCCACGGCCGGCGTCAGTAGATGAATCCGATGGTGAGCGTGATCGTTTCCTTGCCGCCCAGTTCGGACGGGAACGGATCGTGCGGCGCGGCCTGCTCCAGCGCGCGCCGGCATTCGCCCACCGAAGCGTCGCTCACGTCGCCTTCGCGCCTGGACTCCACGGCCTCGATCAGCTTGCCGTCCTTGCCGAGCGTGACCTTCATCCCCACCGCGCCGACTTCGAAGC
>JAHCJK010000289.1 GCA_026184295.1 Planctomycetota bacterium | reverse complement strand
TCGAGGACGAAGTGAACGTCCTGAGGCAGAAGGCCGCCGAGTACGCGAAGCAGGGCTACAACGTGCCGCTGGCGCTGGCCGCCGAAGCGAACCTCGGCGAGGCCAAGGCGCTGAGCGCGATCCCCAAGGAGATCGGCGCGCTGTACCTCGAGAAGGCCAGGGAACTCGGCCCGCAGCAGGCCGCGCAGGCCGCCTGCGACGAGCACACCCGCCGCGACCAGGGTAAACTGGACGAGATCGAGGCCAACCGCGGCGCGAACATGAAGGAATCCGAGGCCGCCGCCATGCCGGAGCCCGTCGTCGCGCCTCCGGTGCCCGTCTCGGGCGGCCCCGCGCGCGGGCACTAAACCCAGCCGTTTTTCGCGGTCGATTCAAGCGAGGAGGGCGGTTCGTGACCAAGCGAACGGGAGTCCCGCTGTGCGCGGCGGTGCTGGCGCTGGCCGCCTTCGCGGCGGCGGAAGAGCCTGCGCCGGAAGAGTTGAAGCAGCGCATCCGCGAACTGAGGGATCGCATCCAGCGGGACGACGAGGCCATGCAGGCGCTCAAAGAGCGCGTAAAAGAAGCCGAGGAGAGCACCACGGTCCTGCGGATGGTCACCGAAGAACTGGCCGTGCGGCTGGAGGCCTACGAAAAGGGCGCATCGAAGGAGTTCGAGGATCGCACGCGGCCGGAGGCCCTGCGGCGCCTGACGAAACCCGTCGCGGCCGCGAACGTGGGCGACTGGGTCTCGTACGTCAAGACGGTGACCGCCCCGGACGGGACCAAGACCGAATCGACCTACAAGCTCAGCGTGGCCGCCAAGGGCAAGGACGGGGTGACGCTCCGGACGGAGATCGAGCGCGGCGGCAAGACGGAGTCTTCGGAACGCGTCTATCGCGGCTCCGGCCCGTACGATGTCTTCGACCCGGACGGCCGGCAGCGCAGGACGGCCAAGAGCAGCGAGCACGAGACCGTGACCGTGGGCCTGGCCAAGTACGCGTGCCTCAAGGTCGTCTTCGCGGTCGGCATCGGCGAAGAAGGCAAGGCCGCGCCCGCGGGCGAGCGCGTCTGCTGGATCAACCTCTCGATTCCGCTCACCGGATTCGCCATGGCCGTGCACACCGAACCGAACGGCGAGCGGATCGCGTACGCGCTTTCCGGTTCCGGCGGCCCGTAACGCATGCGCCATGTTCTCGTCACCGGAGCGAACGGGCACGTCGGCAACATGCTGGCGCGGCGGCTGGTCGAAAAAGGCTACCGCGTCCGCGCGTCCGTGCGCGATCTTCACGACGCCGAAAAGACCCGCCCGCTGCGCGACCTGGGCGTGGAACTCGTCGCCGCCGACCTGATGAAGCCCGAGACCCTGCGCCCGGCGGCCGAGGGCGTGGACGGGCTCTTTCAGGTCGCGGCCGTCTACCAGACGCACGCGAAGGACCCGCAGCGCGAGATCGTGGAGCCGTCGGTCACCGGCGGGATGAACATGCTGCGCGCCGCGCACGAGGCCGGCGTCAAGCGCGTGGTCTTTACCTCCAGCGTGGCCGCGATCGGCAGCGACGCGCCGCCGGAGAAGCCGCTGACCGAGGACGACTGGAACGACGGCGCCAGGAATCCGTACTTCTACGCCAAGACCGAGGCCGAACGGCGCGCTTGGGCTTTCTCAAAGGAAAAGAACCTGCCGCTGGTGGTGGTGAATCCCGGCGCGATCATCGGGCCGGGCTTTTACCGGCACACGCCGTCCACGCAAGCCTTCGAGATGCTCCTGCGCGGCAAGCTGCCGATGGTGCTGCCCGTGGGATTCACGTTCGTGGACGTGCGGGACGTCGTGGAGGCGCACGTGCTCGCGTACGAGCATCCCAAAGCCGCGGGGCGGTACCTTGCGGTCGATCGCTTTTGCACGATGCTGGAGCTGATGGCGCTGGCGAAAGAGATCGACCCGAAGCTGAAGATTCCCACCATGGCCGCGCCGGTCTGGTCGCTGGGCATCGTCGCGGGCTTCGACTGGCTGGGCCACAAGATCACCGGCGCGCCGCGCCTGGTCACGCGCGCGATGGTGGACGAAGTGGGCGGGAAGTATCAGCGCGCGAGCAGCGCCAGGATTCGCCGGGAACTGGGCTGGCAGCCGATGCCGTTCAAGCAGTGCCTCGCGGATACGCTCGACTGGGTGCGCACGCAATTTTTGAAGACCAGGGGGAACGGCCGTTCATGAGCGACCTCACGAAGATACTCTTCATCGGCAACAGCTATACGTTCTGCAACGACCTGCCCAAGATGCTCGAAGGCCTGGTGGCCGACGCGCTGGGCCGGACGGGGCTGGCGACGCAGTTCACCGGCGTGGGCGGCTGGACGTTCGAGCAGCACTGGAAGGACGGGAAGGCGCGGGCGCTGATCGGCCAGGGCGGGTGGGACTACGTGGTGCTGCAGGAGCAGACGCGGCGGCCGTACGAGGACACGCCCAAGTTCCGCGAATACGCCACGCTGCTGAGCGAGGCCGCGGGCAAGGCCGGCGCGCGGACGGTGCTGTACCTGACCTGGCGCACCGAATGGGAAACGGACTTCCAGGCCAAGCTCAACAAGGCCTACGGCGAACTGGGGCGCGACCTGAAGGCCCCGGTGGTTCCGTCGGGCGTGGCCTTCGAGATATTCCACGCCGACCGCAAGGGCATCGATCCCTTCGGGGACGACAGAAGGCATCCCAACGAGGCAGGTTCGTACCTGTCGGCGTGCACCTTTTACGCGTGGCTGCGCAACGAGAGCCCCGAGGGCCGCACGGCCAGGGTCTCGCCGCGCGGGGGCGAGATCGCGGGTTGTTCACCCGAGCAGGTGCGGCATCTGCAAAGCTGTGCGTGGCAGGGCTGGTGCGCGTGGCGCGACGGAAAAATCGCGATCTAGTTCGACGTGGCGGCCGGCGCCGTGGGTGCGGATGCGTCCGGCGCTTTGGTGGCCTCGGCGGGCTTTTTCGCGACGAGCAGCACGCCGGCCAGGATCAGGAAACCGCCCAGCCACTGCTGCCAGCCGAGCTTCTCCTTTAAGAACAGGTAGCCGAAGAGCATCACGAGCACGACGCTGAGCTTGTCCACCGGCGCGACCAGGGACGCGTCCGCGAGTTGCAGGGCGCGGAAGAAGCAGAGCCACGAAAGCCCCGTCGCGATCCCCGAGAGCAGCAGGAAGACGAGCGTCTTGTTCGGCATCGCCGCGGGGCTCTGCCATTCGCCGCGCGCGACGACCAGGATCGAGGCTACGACGAGGATCACGACCACGCGCACCCACGTGGCCATGTTGGACGGGATGCCTTCGACGCCGACCTTGGCGAAGATGTTCGTCAGCGCCGCGAAGCCCGCGGAACCGAGCGCGAACCAGAACCATGCGAGCGATGCGTTGCTCATGGACCCTCCTGGGCGGTTTTGAAGACGGAAGTCTTGCATTTTCCCCGTCGAGCCACATGCTTTCCCTTATGCCTGATTACACGTGCCCACACTGCCAGGCGGTCCTGCAAAAGGTTGCGCCGACCGCCGAGGGGCTCATTTTTTGCACAAACTGCGCGCGGCGCTTTTCGATCGAAGTTCCATCCAACTCTATTCCAAAGGCCTCGGATATACGAGTTCTGCCGCGAGCTTCCTATGCGTTGTTTGAAGTGTGCTCCTATCTTCTTCCCATTGTGGCACTAATACTCGTCTATTTCTGGAACGTAATTACCTCGCCATATTTTATTCCTAAGGATCCTACCAGTGCTGATCTGGGCGTTTATTTGGTCGTACTCATTATTGGAATCTTTGCGGTTACGGCCTTGCGCAGGTATCGGCAAATTGAAATGGGGCTGATGAGTATTGGTGCCGTTCATGGCGCGATGCCTGAGCGGTTGGATCCTCCGCCGAAATCGAGCTTGCCTTACATTGGCGCGCCGATGGCGACGGGAGCACTTACCGTTATTGGAGCCATCTACTATTTCACGGAAAGGGCAATGGTTCCCGGCGCCTTTGTTTATGTATTGGCTGGATGTTGCCTGTTGCTTGGCGGACTGGCGGCAGGAGACGTGCGACGGCTTCTTTGGCGATGGTGGGTAATAGGGCAGGCGCTGTCTTCGAAATTGAAAGATTGGAAGCCACTTCCACCGGACAAAGACGCCAACGCCCCAAACTTCGTGATGGTTGCCGGGGCGATTTCAGGTCTTCTGTTCCTTAGGTTGGGTCCTTTTGTGAAGGATTGGTGGCTCGCATTTACGATCCTCCCATCGCTGGCAGTAATTGGAAATTGCTACACGTTGTACCGTTGCCAGAGGGATGCTTACGGTGTCCATCGATTGTGGCATGCGAATCTGGAGTGCCTGCGCTTACCGCAAGATTCCGTATTCTGTGAAGATGGCGCTGAAGGATGGTTAAAGGGCCTTGGTTGGTTTCTGATTGGGGTTGGATGGTGGGGCGTGTACGTGGTTATCGTGGACCGCTATGGAGGTGACGTGCCGAATAAGGTGGCCATGGCATGGGGTAGTCTGATGGGATTGATGTGGATGGCCAGGACGCTTCATTTCTTGAAGCACGCTGCGTTGAACTGCGAAGGACTTGTCAAAGCTACCACCCCATTAGCGTCGAAAGGCAGGATTGGTTTTTGTGGATTCATGCCAGCATCCCGCAACAAGTGGTTGGGGTATCTCGCGATTCTCCTGGTTGTGGTTCTACTAGCCGCATCTTGGCAAAAGGACCCGCCGTCAAGCAGGTACTCCTATTCCCATGAGTGGACCTCGTGGACCTATATTCGATTGTTCCATTCGGGCATCGCCGTGTGGTGTGTCGCATGCATCGGGTTCTTGCATCAAATTTGCGATTCTTTTGAACGCATGAATGCAGCGCTTTCCGTCACTTCGCCGCTTGGGAACCAGCCTTCACGTTCATCTTAAGCGCGTAGACTTTCTTG
>JAHCJK010000288.1 GCA_026184295.1 Planctomycetota bacterium | reverse complement strand
GCGTGCAGCCGTTCTCGCGCGTAAACGGATCGAGCGTGTGCAGCGCGTTGATGTAGAGCACGCTGCCGGGGATCGTCTCGTTCTGGTCGATATGCAGGGCCTGGTCGCGGCCGCCGGGGGTCATGGTCAGGCCGTTCAGACTCGCGAGCACGCAGGTCTCGCCCAGCAGCAGCTTCATCAGCGGCAGGAGGCGCGGGTTGAGCCCGACGCCGCGGAAGAACGGATGCTTCTGCGGCAGCATATACGCCACCTTGTAGATGTCGTTGTGCCAGCCGCGCTGCGGTCCGATGGCTTTTTCCTGCTCGAAGATCGCTTCCAGGTGGGCGTTGGCGGCGGCGATCTCGTCGGGGCTGAGCACGTTTTCGACAATGGTGTAACCCTGCGTGCGAATTTCCTGCGCGTGATCTTCGAAAGATGTGGCCATCGAGCCGGGCTCCGGGAGAGGAACGAGGTCCACACAATCTAAACAGGCTGATCGGAATCTTCCACGGGGCGGTGGATCAATTACACAGGGCGCGCACGGGCCGGGTGCCGCAGGCGAATTCCGCGCGGCGCGTAAGACGTTCAGGAGCCATAGGATGCCGATATCTTAGGTAAGTATTTAACGGCGCTCGGCCTGGGGGCGAGGCATTTGCTAAATCCCAAGGAACATGGTGCTCCAGCGTCCGCGAGGGCACGAAACGGTCCGAAAGGAGCGAAGGTAAGCGCGTAATAGCAAAAGAGATGTGACGGAAAGATTTTACGTTGGTTTTACGAAAAGCGGAGAACCTTTCCGTTCCTGATACGTCCAATAAACCGTGACAGCACTCCAAGGCCTTGGGTTAAGGACACGGATGCATGGTAAATCAGATTCGCAAAGCCCTGGCTGGTTTCCTCCTGATGCCGGGCAAGCCTTCCGCGCCGCTCCCCGATGTCCCGCACCTGCCTGAAAACGTGATCGTCCGCGCCAGTTCGCTGCGCGGATACAGCGATAAAGACAAGCCGCTGAGCATCATGGCGCTGGCCGGGCACGAAGAGTCCGACGTGCTCCGCCGGCTCCGCAGCGTGATTGTCGAGAACGAAGCCCCCGACGCGAAGCTGCGCTACGAAGACGGCATGAACCTGGTCGTCTTTCGCGGCGTCTTTGGGTCCGGCGGCTACGGCCTTGAGGTGAAGAAAGTCGCCTGGAACGGCTCGGTGCTGGAAGTCGAATGCGACTTCGAGAACCCGGGCGACGGCATCCGCACGACCGCGGGCTTCACGCAGCCGGCCGCCATCATCCCGCTCAAGCGCCTGCCCGAGGGCAAGTACAAGGTGCGGCTGCTGGCGCGGGATCTGCGCCGTTCGTCGCAGGGCGTGCAGGAAGAAAAGGGCCTGCGCGAACTGGCGAGCACCACCTTCAAAGTCGCCTCCTGATCTCTCCGCCGGGGAGCACGGCTCCCCGCTCTCCTGAGGCCCCGCGCAGGCGGGGCCTTTCTTTTTGTTGCGTTGGTTTCAATCATTTCACGCGCGTATTGAGCCGGAAATTCAGGTGGTTCCGGGGCTTCCTGCCGATACACTTTGCGCTTGGAAGGCGCCCGCGCGGGGGGGCGCCGATCCCAGGATTCGTATAGGTGAACGTGGATTCCGGCCGGCGCGAAAGCGTCCTCGTAGACGAAGAAACCGGGGCTTCAAACACATCTAATAGGAGACGGCCGGTCGTCTATTGGAACAAGAAACATCCTGTTAGCTGGTGTCTGCAACCAGAAATTTTATGTTGACAAAAATGAAACAAGAGCGTACTCAAACGTTGCTCTAAGCGGGTTTCTCGAGTCCGAACTGCCACTGACTTGGCCTTTAGTACTTCTTCCATCTTGGTTTGCAACTGGACGGCACGAAGGGGTTTCCAATGGCAAAACGCAATGTTCCACTAGCTCGTGGCCGTGGGCGGCCCAAGCGTGGAGGGCGTCGCGGCGTGCAGATCGTGGCCGAGCAGGCCGCGCTTTACGGCATACGGGCGCCTGCCAAGCTCCCGCCCGCCGAGCAATACATCTCCCCTAACGAGGCCGGCCGGATCCTCAGCGTGACCGGCGAGGCCGTAAAGCAGTGGATTTACCACCGCCGCCTGCCCGCGACCAAGCTCAGCAACGGCTATTGGAAGATTCGCGTCGGCGACCTGGAAGAGTTCCTCAACGCGCGCCAGGACCTGGGCCACAAACGCATCCTGCTGATCGACAACGCGGGGGCGCAGGTCAGCGAACTCGCCTCGGCCATCGAGAAGGCCGGGCACCAGCCCGTGATCGCGCACAACGCGGCCGACGCGCTGCTGAAGGCCAGCGACCAGTACCCCGCGCTCTTCGTCATCAACGTCTCGATGACGCAGGCCGACGCCTGGAAGCTGATGGAAAAAATCCGCCAGACCCGCAACATCAAGACCATCCCGATCCTCATCGTCTCCGACGCCGATCTGAAGGACACCGAGAGCGACCGGGCGATCGAGCTGGGCGCGCAGGGCTTTCTCCGCCGGCCCCTCAAGCCGCAGACGATCATCGACGAGATCACCCGCATCCTCGGCCGCATTCTCTAAGGACCCGCGCGCGCCGATCGTTCAGATTCGGTAAGCGCGGGGCGTTCGCCCCGCCGCCTCGGCCGGGCATTCTCCAGGTTGGCGCTGTTCAACGGCGGCCCCCTCGCGTAGACTGCTCGCGCCCTTGTACACCCGTGATCTTACGCATGCGAACCGGACCGATCGTGCCATGAACGACGCCGTGCTGACGTTGGCCAAGGAACTCAAACTCAAGCCGGAACAGGTCGAGGGCGCCCTGGCGCTTCTGAAGGAAGACCTTCCGATCGCGTTCATCGTGCGCTACCGCCGCGAACGCATCGGCGGGCTCGGCGAGGACGACCTGGCCGCCATCGAGGAACGCTGGCGCCTGACCTCCGAACTGGAAGCGCGCCGCAAGGTGGTGCTCAACTCGATCCAGGCTCTCGACAAGCTCGACGCCGACCTGAAGGCCCGCATCCTGGCCGCCGCGACCAAGATCGAACTCGAAGACCTGTACCTCCCGTTCGCGCCGCCCAAGGGCAAGCGCAACCGCGCCGCGCAGGCGAAGGAGAAGGGCCTCGAACCGCTCGCCGAGACGATGCTGGCGCAGGAGACCGGCGGCAAGACCGTTGAAGACGCCGCGCTCCCCTTCCTCTCGGCCGAAAAGGGCGTGAAGGAACTGGGCGAGGCGCTGAGCGGCGCGCGCGACATCGTCGCCGACCGCCTGGCCGGCGACGCCGAGATGCGCGGGAAAGTCCGCCAACTGCTCCAGGAAGAAGGCAAGCTGACCGCGAAGGCGCGCGAGAAGGTCGAACTCGAGAAGACCAAGTACGCCAGTTACGCGAACTTTTCCGAGCCCCTCGCCAAGCTCCCGCCGCACCGCATCCAGGCCGTGCTGCGCGGCGAAGAAGAGAAGAAGCTCGAACTCCACATCGAGTACCCGCGCGAGAAGGCCGTCGAGGCCGCCAAGGCCAAGTACCTGAAGAAGCCGGACGCGCCGTTCGCCGCCGAGATCGCGCTCGCCGTCGAGGACGGGCTCAACCGCCTGCTGCTGCCGGCCCTGGAGACGGAGGTGCGCACGGGCCTGAAGGCGCGCGCCGACCACCACGCCGCCGAACTCTTCGCCAAGAACCTGCGCGCGCTGCTGATGGCCCCGCCGCTCGGGCGCAAGAAGGTGCTCGCGGTGCTGGCTTCGGGCGCCGGCCCCAACGCGAAGGTGCAGCTCGCCGCGCTCGATCCCGAAGGCAAGGTGCTCGGCCACGCCGAAGTGCTGCCCTGGAAGGACGAGGCCTCCACGAAGGACGCGGGCGAGAAGGCCGCCGCGCTGCTGAAGGAACACGCGCCCGAAGCCGTCGCCATCGGCAACGGAACCGGCGGGCGCGAGGCCGAACAGTTCGTCAAAGGCGTGCTGGCCGCGGCCGGCGCGGGCGAACCGCTGCGCGTCTTCGTCAACGAAGCCGGCGCGGCGGCGTACGGCGGTTCGAAGACCGGCAAGCACGAGATGCCCGAGGCCGACGCGGCGCTGCGCGCGGCGGTCTTTATCGGGAGGCGCCTGCAGGATCCCCTGGCCGAACTGGTCAAGGTCGATCCCAAGTCCATCGGCGTCGGCCAGTATCAGCACGACGTGGACGCGCGCATCCTGCGCAAGAAGCTCGACGAGGCCTTTTCGTCCTGCGTCAACCGCTGCGGCGTGGACCTGAACGCGGCCGGCACGGACGTGCTCGCGCATGTCAGCGGCGTGGGCGCGCGCCTGGCGCAGGCGGTCGTGGATACGCGCACCAAGAAGGGCGGCTTCAAGTCCCGCGCCGAACTGAAGGAAGTCCCGGGCCTGACCGAGAAGGAATTCCTGCTCGCCGCGGGCTTCCTGCGCCTGCGCGGCGCCGAAAACCCGCTCGACGCCACCGGCATCCACCCCGAACGCTACGAACTGGTCGGCAAGATGGCGGCCGCCTCCGGCGTCGAGGTCCCGGGCCTGCTCGGCAACGCCGAACTCGTCGGCAAGCTCGACCTGAAGGCCTTCGAGAGCCCCGAGGCCGGGATGCCGACGCTGAAGGACCTGGCCGAGGAACTGCGCTCGCCCGGGCGCGACCCGCGCGGGCCGTTCGTGCCGCCGGCGTTCAACGAAAGCGTGCGCGAGTTCAAGGATCTACAGGAAGGCCAGGTGCTGAGCGGCGTGGTGACGAACATCACGGCCTTCGGCGTCTTCGTGGATCTGGGCGTGCGCCAGGACGGCCTCGTCCACATCTCCGAACTCTCGCACCGCTTCGTGCGCGAACCGGCCTCGGTCTTTACCGTCGGCCAGCCGGTGACGGTCAAGGTCCTGCGCGTGGACGCGGCGAAGAAGCACATCAGCCTTTCGATCAAGGCGCTGGAACCCGCGCCGGCG
>JAHCJK010000287.1 GCA_026184295.1 Planctomycetota bacterium | reverse complement strand
CGGAGAAGGACAAAGCCGCCGACAAGGAGAAGGAAAAGGCCAAGCGCCGCGGCGCCGAACGGAAGATCGCCGAGTTCGAGCGCGAGGTCGCCGACGGTCCTGTGCTCAACCGCGCCCCGGGCGCGAGCCACGGCGTCGAGGGCCTCCAGCCCATGCTGGCCAAGATCAACGTCGTGGACCGCGCGCTGCTTTCGGCCGCGCTGGAACAGTACCGCGCGGAAAAGCGCGACGAGGCCGCCGCGACGGCGGCGCGCGTGGTGGAAAAGAGTTCGGATGCCGACGGCGTGGGCGCGGCGCGGCTCTTTCTCGGGCGCGTGGCGCTCGAGAAGAACCAGCCGGACGAAGCGAGGAAACTCTTCCGCGCGGTGACCGGGCGCGCCGCGGCGCTGGCCGTGCCGCACCTGCTCGAACCGCTGGGCAAACCCGACGCGGACGCGGAAGCGATCGCCAAGGAAGCGAAGGACCTGGCCGCCGCGCAGAAGTCGGCGCTCGACCGCTGCCGCGTGGTCAAAGCGGTGCTCGATTACCTGACGCGCCCGACGCCGCCCGGGCAGGGCGTGCCCCCGGAACTTCGCGTGAGCCTGCTGCTGCAGGTGGCCGACTGGATTCCGTACGAGGAAGCGCTGGCCGCGCAGGCCGAACTGGTTAAGGAAGAACCGCTCAACGAAGGGCCGGGCGGACCGCGTGGCGGGATGGTCGCGGCGCGCGAAGCTGCTCCGCCGGAGATGCCGCGCGAGATTCTCGACCGGCTGCGCGACCTGCGGAACATGGCGCCCGAGCAACGCAAGGAGACGCTCCAGCACGTGCGCGGGATGTTGCAGGAGCAGGTGGAGAAACTGAAAGGGCAGGGGCGCGAGGACGACGCGAACCGGCTTAAGGAAATGTTAGAGCGCTTCGACCGCGGGGGCCTCAATAAAGGAGAAAAGAACGGGAAGAAGCCCGAGGCGCTCGACCCTGAAAAGGCGAAGGCCGAAATCAAGCGGCTTGAGGATCAGGGGTTTCCCGAAGAAGCGAATAAGCTAAAGCGGCAACTGGAGATGCAGGAAAAGCCGGTGGGCGACGTGAACGACAACTTCTAGGAAGTACTGCACCTTGCGAATTCGAGACATGTTAGGATTAAAAAGATACTATTTTACGCTAAAAGAGTTAAAAATCTAACCTCCCGCTCGTTCCTGAACTTGCGAACGTCGGCGCAAGTCTTACCATCCTAATGATTTCTGTGATATTAAGCGATTGTATCAGGAGCGGAAGGGCATGTCCCTTAGCCTGTTACCGCAACCCAAGTCCGTAAAGACCCTCGTGGGTACGTTCGACTTCAAGGAAGTCGATACGATCTTCCTTGCCAAAAAGGCCTCCAAGAAAGTCAAAGACGCCGCGCAGTTGCTCGCCGCGGAGATGAAACTTCACCACCACATCGATTACCAAGTGCTGCCGTCCGCGTCGGTGACCGATCTGCACGGCTGCATCATCACGCATCACACGCGCGAAGGCATCTTCGTCAAGACGACGCTGGCCAAGCCGCAGGCGTACGAACTGCTCGCCGCCGGCCACACGCTTACCGTTTCGGCCGCGGACGACGGCGGCTTCTGGGCCGCGACGCGCACGATCCGCCAGCTCCTGCAGGAAGGCACGCGCATCCCGGCGATGAAGATGCAGGACTGGCCGGCCGTGGCGTTCCGCGCGATTCACCTGGACCTGAAGGGCCTGACGCCGAACCTCGCGACGCTGAAGGAATTCCTCGAGCGCGCCGCGTACTACAAATTCAACGCGGTGCTGGTGGAATACGAGGACCGCTTCCCGTTCGAGTGCCTGCCCGACGTTCGCGGGCCGCAGGCGTTCACGCCCGAGACGCTCAAGGAATTCCTGGCCTTCGCGGAACAGCACGGCCTCGAGGTCGTGCCGCTGGTGCAGACGCTCGGCCACTGGGAATTCATCCTGCGCCACGAGAAGTACCGCGAACTGGCCGAAGCGCCGGACGTCCCGCAGCAGGTCTGCCCGTCGAACCCCAAGGCGCAGAAGCTGATCAAGGAGATGATCCGCGAGATCGTCGCCGCGCATCCGCATTCGGAATACATCCACCTCGGCGCCGACGAAACCTGGCAGCTCGGCCAGTGCCACGTCTGCCGCGCCGCGGGGCAGAAGAAGAACGGCAAGCACGAACTCTTCCTCGACCACGTGCTGAAGTGCGTCCGCCAGGTCAAGGCCGCGGGCAAGCACGCGCTGATCTGGGACGACATGCTGCGCGAGATGCCGCCCGAGCTGGTGAAGAAGGTTCCCAAGGACACCGGCGTCTGCTACTGGAAGTACAACGGGCACGGCGGGCAGTACAAGGCGGAACTGCTGCCGCAGCTTCCGATGTACCGCGAGGCCGGCTTCCCGATCTTCGGCTGCTCGGCGATCAAGGGGGCGGGGGAGTTCTACACCGCCGCGCCCGGATACCGGCAGCGCATGGACAACGTCGATTGGTGGGTGGAAGCCGCCGAGACGCAGCCGAACGCCTTCCGCGGGCACATCGCGACCGCGTGGGCGCGCTTCAATTCGAACCTGACGCCCTGCGATCCGCTGCCGTCGATCTGGCCGAGCGCGCTCTACGCCGCCGAACGTTCCTGGGTGGGTCTGGGCTCGAGCCGCGAATCGTTCGAGCGCCGGCTGCTGGCGGGCTTCTACGGGTTGCGCCCCGAGGCCGTCGAGGTCGCGCAAGCGCACTACGGGCTCTCGGAACAGAACGCGAAGGTCGCCGCGGAGGTGCTCGGGCAGGCCAAGCGCAACGCGCGCCGCAACCGCGACGTGATCGAGTTCCTCGAACTGGCCGCGCTGCTGGAAGTGCTCAACCACGAGCGCAAGGTCTTCACCGAGCAGGCCGGCGCGATGCTGCCCGCGTTGGAATCCGGCCGCGCGATCGCCGATCTGGTCTCGAAGCTGAAAGGCAAGATGCCCGGGTGGAGCCGCCAGATCGAGTACCTGCGCAAGGAATTCGCGCGGGTGCTGCTGAAGCGCTTCCCCAAGGACGAAGTGGAAGAGTTCATCCAGGACCGCCTGCTGATCAGCGAGCGGTTCTACAATCACCTCTCGAATCTGCTGAAGCGTAACTAGCCGCCCGCACGCCCTTTCTCCCTAAAAATTCGTAGCGCGCGCTGCCGACGTTTCCTATGCGCAGCCGTGTTCCTCCGCCCTTCCAGAGCGGCGAATCTTCCGGCTCTTTTCCTGGGGCGTTGCCCCAGGCTATTTTCCGCGTGCCTTTCAGGCACAACGGACACGTTTACCCAGTCGTTCTGGATGCGCAGCGTTGTATCAAACGGAAAATGATGTGCGGCTGAGCACCCCAACGATGATGGCTGTTGGGTCTTGTTGTCTGCCCGAAGGGCAATAGGAAAATAGCCAGGGGCAACGCCCCTGGAAGGCGATCACCACGCATCTTTCGCGCGACAGCCGGCGAGGCCGCCGGCGATACTGCCGGCCAGAGGCCGGCGCTACGGCGCTGGCCGCGCTCGGATTTGCTTGCGCAGGGAACCTCGATTGTGCAGTGGAACGCTTCTATGCGCTGCGCGCCCCGGACGTGTGACGTCCGGGCCACCCGGCAGGGATAGAACTGGGTTGAGGCTGCCGACGTCTTTCGGCTACGTCCGGTAGAAGCCCGCCAGTGCGGCGTCGATGGCGCCGAGCGCGTCGGCGGTCAGCTTCACGCCGCTCGCCTTCACGTTGCTGTCGAGCTGTTCGGGGCGGCTGACGCCGACGATCGCGGAGGCGACGTTGGGTTTGCGCAGCACCCACGCGATGGCCAGTTCGGCCATGGTCAGGCCGCAGTCCTTCGCGATCGGGTCCAGCTTCTGCACGGCGGCGAAGAGTTTGTCGTCCTGGAACGGCAGGCCCTGGTCGTTGAAGTGCTGGCTCATCTCCTTGCTCGCGGCGCGCGAATCGGCCGGCGGCGGCTGCCCCGGCTTGTACTTGCCTGTCAGCACGCCCTGCGCGAGCGGCGACCAGACCACCTGGCTGATGTTTTCCTTCTCGCAGAGCGGGATCACGTCCTTTTCGGGGATGCGCCAGAGCATCGAATACTGCGGCTGGCTGGCGACGAAGCGCGCGGCGCCGGGCGTGGCCAGGCCGGCGGCGATCTGCGGCGCGTTCCATTCGCTGAAGGCGATGTAGCGCGCCTTGCCCTGCTGAACGACTTCGGTCATCGCGCCCATGGTCTCGGCCAGCGGCACGTCCTTGTCGTAGCGGTGGCACCAGTAGATATCGACGTAGTCCAGCTTCAGGCGCTGCAGCGAGAGGTCGATCTGCTTGCGGATCTGCGCGGCGGAAAGGCCGCGGTCGGTGGGCGTCATCGGCCAGTAGACCTTGGTGCCCAGCACATACGACTTGCGCGGCACGTCCTTCAGCACTTCGCCGAGAAAGGATTCCGCGGCGCCCTTGCCGTAGATGTTGGCGGTGTCGATGTGGTTGATGCCAAGCTCCAGCGCGCGGCGCACGCAGGCTTCGCCCTTCGAACGGTCCACGCCGACGCCGAAGGTCAGCCACGAGCCCAGGGCAATCTCGCTGACGGTCAGGTCGCTGCTGCCCAGTTTGCGGAAGTTCATGAAAACGTTCTCCTTGGTGTGTGTGTCTAGCCGCGCATGGCCATGCCGCCGTCCACGGTGATGGTGCTGCCGGTGATGAATTCCGCGCGGTCGCTGAGCAGGAAGCAGGTCGCGTTGGCGATGTCCTGCACCTGGCCGATGCGTCCGAGCGGGAAGCCCTTGGCGACCTTCTCGCGGCCGAGCCGCTCGAGGCTCGCGGCGGCCATCTCGGTCTCGGTCCAGGCCGGCGCGACGCAGTTGACGCGAATCTTGTCCGCGGCCAGTTCGTGCGCCATGCTCTTCATGAAGATGATCTGCCCGGCCTTGCTGGTGCAGTAGGCCGCCGCGCCGCCGCCCCCGCCGCTCTGCCCCGCCGTGGACGTGTAGATCACGATCGAGCCGCCTTGCTTGGCCGCGCGCATCTGCCGGGCGGCG
>JAHCJK010000286.1 GCA_026184295.1 Planctomycetota bacterium | reverse complement strand
CGAGCAACGCCGCGGGCGAGATCGTGCTCGCCTGGACCGAAGGCATGGGCTGGGGCAAAGGCGGCCGCCTGCACTGGCAGGTCTACGACAAGGCCGGCAAGCCCACGCCCGAGAAGGGCCAGACCGACGGCGTGCCCACGTGGAGCCTGATCGCGGCCTTCGCTAAACCCGACGGGAGCTTTGTGGTAGTCTACTGACCGCGCGCGGGCGAGAGGCCTCGCGCCGGAGGTCCTTCGCATGAGCAACGCCCGCATCGGCATCGTGACCGTCAGCGACCGCGCCAGCAAAGGCATCTACGAAGACAAGGGCGGCCCGGCGATCAAGGACTGGCTGACCCGGGCGCTGACCAGCGGCTGGGAACCCGTCGCCCGCGTGATCCCCGACGACGAACACCAGATCGAACGAACCCTGCGCGACCTCTGCGACAACGAAGGCTGCTGTCTGGTCGTCACCACCGGCGGCACCGGGCCCGCGCCGCGCGACGTGACGCCCGAAGCCACCGAGGCCGTCTGCCAGAAGATGATGCCCGGCTTCGGCGAACTGATGCGCGCGGTCTCGCTGAAGTCCGTGCCCACCGCGATCCTTTCGCGCCAGACCGCCGGCATCCGCGGCAAGACGCTGATCGTCAACCTGCCCGGCAAGCCCGCCGCCATCGGCGAATGCCTCGACGCCGTCTTCCCCGCCGTCCCCTACTGCGTGGACCTGATCGGCGGCCCGCGCCTCGAGACCGCCCCGTCGGTGGTGAAGGCCTTCCGGCCGAAGGGCGCGTGATTCAACACGGAGGCACGGAGACACGGAGCACATCCGATACGACACATCTTGCATTAACCGCCGCCCGCGATGCTCCGGCCTTGACGCAACCTGAGTTCCCCATCTGGACAAGTGTTCGTACCACCTATAGAAGGTGGTTCTCCGTGCCTCCGTGTCTCCGTGGTGAAAAACGATGAGCTTCGAACAACTTCCCCCCGGCGAGATCAAGCGGCGCCTCGACGCCGGCGAAAAGCTGACGCTGATCGACGTGCGCGAGCAGGACGAGTGGGACTACTGCCGCATCGAGGGCGCGGTGCTGAAGCCCATGTCGCGGACGCTCGAATGGCAGGGCGAGATCGACACGGAAGGCGGCCCCTACGTGATCGTCTGCCACCACGGCGTCCGCAGCCGCCGCATCTGCCAGCACCTGGCCGGCCTGGGCGTAAAGAAGCTGATCAACATGGCCGGCGGGATCGATGCGTGGTCGCGGGAGGTGGATTCGGGCGTGCCGCTGTATTGATTCACCACAGAGATCACAGAGAACACAGAGAACGGCACGTTTGGAAATATTTCCAGGTGTGCCGTTCTCTGTGTTCTCTGTGTTCTCTGTGATCTCTGTGGTGAAAAAGGTCTTTAGCTTCGCTCTTCCCACAACTGCGCCAGCCGCACGACGACTTCGGCGGCTTTGCACATATCTTCCAGGCTCACCCATTCCAGCGGGCTGTGGACGTTGTGGAAGCCGGTGAAGAGGTTCGGGGTCGGCAGGCCGCGTTCGGTCAGGCGCGAACCGTCGGTGCCGCCGCGGATCGCTTCGCTCGTCGGCGTCAGGCCCGCGCGGCGCACGGCTTCGAGCGCGAATTCCACGGGGCGCATGTCCTTTTCGAGCCAGTAGCGCATGTTGCGGTACTGCTTCTCGATCTTCACGTCCACCTGCGCCGTGGGATGCAGCGAAGAGAGCGCGGCGGCGAGTTCGATCAGCACCTTGCCCTTGGCGGCCAGGCCGTCGAGTTCGAAGTCGCGCAGGATGAAGCGCATGGTGAATTCTTCGGGCCCGCCGGTCATCTCGGTGGGATGGATGAAGCCTTCGCGACCATCGGTGCGTTCGGGCGAGAGTTCCATCGGGAGGGCGGCGACGAGTTCGCTGCCCAGGCGCAGCGCGTTGACCATCACGCCCTTGGCCCAGCCGGGGTGCGCGGCGACGCCTTTGACCTTGAGCGTGGCCTTGTCGGCGCTGAAGGATTCGTAATCCACCTCGCCCAGGTTCTCGGCGTCGAGCGTGTACGCGAAGTCGGCGCCGAGTTCGTCGAGCGTGATCTTTTCGGTGCCGCGCCCGATCTCTTCGTCGGGATTGAAGCAGACGCGGATGGGCCCGTGCGGAATCTCGGGATGCGCGAGCAGGTGGCGGACGGCGGCCATCACGATGGCCACGCCGGACTTGTCGTCGGCGCCGAGCAGCGTCTTGCCGGAGGCCGTGACGAGGGTCTCGCCCTTTTTGCCCTTCAGGGCCGGCATCTTCTCTGGATCGAGCACCTGGGACGGATCGTCCGGAAGGACGATGGGCTCGCCGTCGTACGAGCGGTGGACGATGGGCGTCGGATTGGCCTTGCAGCCAGGCGCGGTGTCCACGTGCGCGAGGAAGCACAGGCGCGGGACGCCGGGCTTGGGCGACGTGGCCGGCACCGTGGCCAGCACGTAGCCGAACTCGGTGACGCGCACGTCCGCGAGCCCCAGGTCCTTGAGTTCGCGCTCCAGGAGCCGGATCAGGTCCCACTGTTTTTTGGTGCTGGGCGTGCCGGCGCCGTGCGGGTCGCTTTGCGTATCGATGCGCACGTAGGAGAGAAAGCGCTGTAGCAGGTCTTCGGCGTCAATCATGGGCACAAGAGTATAGTGATTGCCGTCGAGGTACAGAGAAGGAATTCAATCAACCAGGAACATGCTTGAGCCGGATTATCACGTACTAATGTAGCCGATAGAACCTATTCCATAGCATGATTATTCCTTCTCTTGCCTCTCCAATCTCAATTCCTTTCCATTTTGAGATTGGGGACAGTTCACACATGACTTTATGATTATCAATATAGCTCCGAGCTCTAGAAGAATCGTAATCCTGCACCGTTGGATACTTCATTCTCCAAAGATCGCGAGCAAGCATTTCAAAATCCTTGCGCGAATACTTTCGAGGCACTGCATTCAAAGCGCTTCCGTCAGAATGTTTCAAAAACAACTCAACTACAACAATCACCTGAAGGCAGTACTCTGCTCCAGCTTTCTTAAAATGCCTTAACGTTGACAAGTCTTTTTCGATTCCCCCTTTTCGGTCCGTCTTGTGCTTTATGCCATACCGGTCTGTCCAAGGCGCTTTGACTTCAATCGCAATACGCACCGCCTTGGTATCAATTGCCAGACATGCCAAGTCTAGTTGGCCCTTCGAACTTCCTCTGTATTCGCGTCTAACTAAGAAGCGTTCTCCCAATGTCTCTTCCAACGAAATCTGCAATAGGCACTGCGATAGCCATTCAGCACCTCCACCAGATACAATGGCTGACCTGTAAAGGCGCTTGTTGGGTTCTAACTGAGCCAATTGCAGGAATTTGGCTATTGAGTCTTGGATTGCCTTTTCCATAAAAAAGAAAGGAGCAGCCATTGGCCGCTCCTATCTCCATAATGTTGAAAAAACGGCACCAGATCAGTTCGAAGCGCCCCGCGCGCCGCCCGCGCCGCCGCCGCCGTAGCGGGGGCCGGCCGGAGGCATCATGCTGCTGCCGCTGGTGACGCCCGCGGTCTCGGGGGCCTTGGGCGGCTTCACCTTCGGGTCGAAATCGCCCGTGACGCGGAAGAGCAGCTTCTCCTTCTTCTCGTCCGGGAAGGCCTCGACCTTGGTCTTGAGCGGGATCGTCCCGCGCAGGATTTCCTCGGCGATCGGGTCCTCGATGAACTGCTCCACCGCCCGGCGCAACGGGCGCGCGCCGAACTCGCGGCTGTAGCCCTTCTCGATCAGGAACTCGATGCCCGGGTCGGTGACGTGGAGCTGGATCTCCTTGTCGTACAGGCGCCGCGCCACCGCGTTGATCTCCAGGTAGACGATCTTGGAGATGTCCTCCTTGGTGAGCGGGTGGAAGACGATGATCTCGTCGAGACGGTTGATGAACTCGGGGCGGAACTGCTTGTCCATCTCGTCCTTCAGGCGGCGCTTGATCTCGGCAAAGTTCGCCTCGTCCGTCTTGCGCCCGAAGCCCAGCGTCCCCTGGTTCTTGATCACCGACGCGCCGACGTTGGAGGTCATGATCAGGATCGTGTTGCGGAAGTCCACGTGCCGGCCGTAGCTGTCGGTCAGCTTGCCCTCTTCCATGATCTGCAGGAGGATGTTGAAGATTTCCGGGTGCGCCTTCTCGATTTCGTCGAGCAGGATCACGCTGTACGGGCGGCGGCGGATCTTCTCGGTCAACTGCCCGCCTTCCTCGTAGCCGACGTAGCCCGGAGGCGCGCCGACCAGGCGGCTGACGGCGTGCTTTTCCATGTATTCCGACATGTCGATCTGGACGAGCGCGTCGCTGTCGCCGAACATGAATTCCGCGAGCGCGCGCGCCAGCAGCGTCTTGCCGACGCCGGTGGGGCCGAGGAACATGAACGAGCCGATCGGGCGGCGGGGATCCTTCAGGCCCGCGCGGCTGCGGCGCGTCGCGCGCGAGATCGCGCTGACCGCTTCCTTCTGGCTGATCACGCGCTTCTGCAGTTCCTCTTCCATCTTGAGGAGCCGTTCGGTCTCCTGGCCGGCCATGCGCTGGAGCGGGATGCCGGTCATCTTGCTGACGACCTCGCGGACGATCTCCTCGTCCACGGTGCCGATGGCCTCGTTGGCGTTCTCGCGCCATTCCTCCTGGACCTTCTTCATCTGATTGCGCAGGATCTCGGCGCGGTCGCGGAAGTCCGCGGCGGCTTCGAAGTCCTGGTTGGCCACGGCCGATTCCTTCTCGCTTTCCAGCTCGTGGATTTCCTTCTCCAGGTCCTTCATGTTCGGCGGGCGCGTCATCTTGCTCAGGCGCACGCGCGAACCCGATTCGTCGATCACGTCGATGGCCTTGTCCGGCAGGAAGCGCCCGGTGATGTAGCGGTCGCTCAGCGAGACCGATTCTTCCAGCGCCTCGTCGGTGATCTTGACGCGGTGGTGCGCCTCGTAGCGGTCGCGCAGGCCCTTCAGGATCGCGACGGCCTCTTCCTTGCTCGGCGGATTGACCATGATCGTCTGGAAGCGGCGTTCGAGCGCGCTGTCTTTTTCGATGTACTTGCGG
>JAHCJK010000285.1 GCA_026184295.1 Planctomycetota bacterium | reverse complement strand
CCGATGCAGTGGGCGACGAAGGTCTCGCCCCGTCCCACGGCCCCGCGGATGGTCTCGACGATGCGCGCGGCCTGTTCGCGCGAGGGCACGCCCTGGTCGGCGATCGGTTCGTGCAGGAAGTTCAGCCCGTGCGCGGCGGCCTGCGCGGGCAGGTCCGGGACGCCGGCCCAGTCGAGTTCCTCCGGCGTCGCGAGGCAGAGCAGGTGGCGGACGCCTTCCTTCGCGAGCGTGCCCAGGTCTTCGCGGAGGTCGCGTCCGCGGTCCATGCGCCCGGGGCAGAGCGTCACGCCCAGGCGGCCGGACGCGGGCAGGTCGCCGCGCGCGATCCAATCGACGCGCAGGCGGGTGTCTTCCCGGATGGTCTGCTCGATGTCTTCCGCCAGCGCGCAGGCCGAGGCCAGGGCCCAGCGTTTTTGCAGCGGCGAAGATTCGTCGAACGAGAGCGTGTGGACGGCGTAGCGCAGCAGCGCCACTTTTAGCTGCAGCGGATTGCGGTCTTCGTGGCAGAAGTCCGCGCCGAGCGCGCGCAGTTCGCGCAGCATCGCCCACGCGCGGAGCAGGGCGGGGGAGGCGAGGCCTTCGCAGGAATCCGGGAGCGGTTCCCAAAGGTCTTCGACCTGGCGCAGGCGCGCGGTGATGCGCAGGGCCTCGGCCAGTTCGGCCTCGTCCCGCAGCGGCGTGAAGATGTACAGGATGTCGTTCTCAAGCTTGGCGAGGTCGCGCAGGACGTGCCCGGGCCCGGTGTGGAAAAAATCGATCACCCACGTGTTGCCGCGCCCGTCGAGAAGGATGTTCGCGCCGTTCAGGTCGCCGTGCACGTAACTGACGTAGTGGTGCTCGTTGGCCAGCGGGCGGTGCGCGGCCAGAAAGCGTTCGTAAAAGAGGCAGACGTTGCGCGCTTCGAAGCCGCCGGGAAACGCAAGCCGTTCGCCCAGGGCGGCCTCCGCGCCCACGATGGCCTCGACGTTCTTGCGCACGCCCGGCGCCCACTTGGCGTCGAAGGCGTAGTGTTCCAGCAGCGGCAGCTTCTCGTAGCGCGCGGCGGCGTAAAACGGGCCCAGCACGACCTTGAACGTGTCCTGAAGGATGCGCGCGATGCGCCGCGGGTCTTCGCCGCGTTCGAAGAGCGCCTTCAGCGAGGTCACGGAGCCTTCGCCCATGGCCGCGAAGGAGTACTTGATGCCCGCGCGTTCGCCGAAATCGACGAAGCCGCGCACCGAGGGCGCGTTGTTGCCGAGGATTTCCTCGACGCGCTCGAACGCGACGCGTTCCTTGCCGATCAGCTTGCGTTCGCCCAGCTTCACCACGCAGGGCGCCTGGCGGTGTCCCAGCGCGTCCTCGCTGCTGGAACGCAGCACCTGCGCGCCCGAGAACCCGCCCGCGAGCGGCTTCAGCGTCACGCGCGCGCTGTCTTTGAAAAGGTACGCGGCGATCTCGCGGTCGTGGGGGCTCAGCGCGCCGCCGTCGCCGATCTCGACTTTCGGCCCGAAGCACGGCAGCGGCGGCTCGGCGCTGGCCTTGGAGCCCGGGCGCAGCCAGTCTTCGAAGTCGCCGATCGACTCGAAGGCCGGCACGCCGAGGATGCCCTGGAGCTGGTCGAGGCCCAGGAAGTGCCGCGCGCGCGAAGCGCTGGCCGTCAGCGCGCTGCACGTGGCGACCTCGGTCAGCCCGCAGCGCGACTTCAGTTCGTACGCGAGAAAGTTCACCTTCGCATCGGTCCAGACGCCCACGATGCCGATGCGCAGGCGGCCGTCGGGCGCGCGCGCCTTCAGCGCGTCCAGGGTCGCTTCAAGCGTCGTGCCCAAAAAGTCGTTGAGCGAGATCGAGTCCACCAGCGTCTCGTTGGGGTGCTCGGCGGGGGCGTCGTCGAGGTCCAGCACCAGCCGCGCGCCGGGCGTGTGCTTGAGGCAGTGGTTGCCGAAGATGCGCAGATGATCCTGCTGCGCCGGATCGTTGGCGTCGTGCCAGTCGCGAATGTGGATGACGGCGAAGGCCTCGCGCGGCTGCCGGCGCGCCCAGTGCATCGCCTGCGCGACGGGACCGGCCTGCGGGTCGGGGCCGAGCAGGCGCAGCGATTCGGCGTGGCCGACGTGCAGGCGGTTGGGCAGCGGTTCGTGGCGGCCGACCGGGCCGACGAAGTCCACCTGCAGGCACTGCGTGATCAGCACGGACAGCGGCATGCGGGCGGCTCCGTCAGGGCCGGACGGTCTGGGCGATGGCCTCGCGGTACGGCGCGCGCAGCACGCCCTTCTCGGTCACGATGGCGGCGATCAGTTCGGCCGGGGTGACGTCGAAGGCGGGGTTGTAAACCCCCGCGTTTTCCGGCACGTTCAGCTTGCCCTGCGGCTGGCTGATCTCCGTGCGCGCGCGTTCTTCGATGGGGATGCCGCTCCCGTCGGCCAGGCTTAGGTCGAAGGTCGAACTCGGCGCCGCGACGTAAAAGGGCACGCCGTGGTGCTTCGCGAGAATCGCGAGGCCGTAAGTGCCGATCTTGTTGGCGGTGTCGCCGTTGGCGGCGATGCGGTCGGCGCCGACGATCACCGCGTCCGGCTTGCGCGCGCGCATGACGCTCGCGGCCATGTTGTCGCAGATCACGGTCACGTCGATCCCGGCGCGGGCGAGTTCCCACGCGGTCAGGCGCGCGCCCTGCAGCAACGGGCGGGTCTCGTCGGCAAAGACGGCCAGCTTGGTGCCCTGCGCGAGCGCCGCGTACATCACCGCCAGCGCGGTGCCCGAACCGCCGGTGGCCAGCGCGCCCGCGTTGCAGTGGGTCATCAGCGTGGCCTGGCCGCGCGGCAGCAGGCCCGCGCCGTGCCGCCCGATGGCCTCGCACATGGCCTTGTCTTCCTCGTGGATCGCGCGCGCTTCGGCTTCCAGCGCTGCTTCGATCGCGTCGATGGGCCGGCCGGCCTCGAGCAGCGCGCGCGCCCTGGCGCGGCAGCGTTCGACGGCCCAGCCCAGGTTCACCGCCGTGGGCCGCGAGGTCTCCACCTGCGCGCACAGGTCTTCAAAGCGTTCGCGCCAGTTGACGGGCTTGGCCGTGCCGCAGGCGCCGGCGTTCGCGCGGGCCTCGCGCGCGGCGATCAGCACGCCGTACGCCCCCGCGCAGCCGATGGCCGGCGCGCCGCGTACGACCAGGCGCTTGATCGCGTCGCACAGGCTCGCGACGTCGCGCGTCTCGAGGTAGGTCTCTTCGGCCGGCAGGCGCGTCTGGTCGAGCAGCCGCAGCCGGTCGCCGAGCCATTCCAGCGTGGGAGGAAAGGGAAGCGTGCTCATGATGGATGTTCGATTTCCGGTGTCTGGACCGACCGCCGGCCGTCCATGGCCGGCTCGGGCCGACCATAATCGAAAATCCGGAATCCAAAATCCAAAATCGGCGCGGGCGGGTTACTTCATGTCCGCGGGATCGAAGACGTAGTGCAGCAGGACGCTCTTGTTGGCCGCCATGACGTACTTGGCGCGCGCGCCGGGCGGGACTTTGGCGGCGCTGTCGGGGACGAGCTTCTCGTCGGCGAGCTGCCAGCCGGCGTGCATTTTCTGTTCCCACATCCAGTTGCCGAGTTCCCCGGAGGCCAGCCAGAGGTTGGGCGTGATGCCGGTGCCGGCGTGCTTGTTGCTCCCGTCCTGCGGGCTGATGTCCAGCAGCACCGGGCCGCCGTCCTTGCCCTGCGGCGGGAACTGGCGCACGGAGATCACCGAACCGACCGGGACGCTGAAGAGGTACGTGCTGGGCTGGAAGCCGCCCTTGGTATCGGGGCTGGCGCGCTTGTCGTTCACCCACACGCCGGCGGGGTGTTCGCTGGCGACGACGATCTTGATCTTCTGCAGGCCGCGCTTGGGGGCCTCGGCTTTCAGGCGCGCGTTCCGTTCGATCTCTTCCTGCATCAGCTTGGGCAGGTCGGCGCGGAAATCCGCGTGGACGCGCACGGTCCCGAAGCGCACGGGCGCCTTGGCCGCCATCAGCGCGGGAAAATAGCGGCCCGTGGGCGAGGCGTTGAGATTCAGTTCCTCTTTCTTTCCGTTCACGTCGATCCAGGCCTTGCGCCCCTTGAACTGCACGACCACGCGGCGCAGCGCCTTGGCCGGGTCCTCGCGCAGCGAGAGCGACTTCTCGACTTCGTTGGCCCAGAAGTGGATCGTGCCGTCGGATTCGTACCAGCAGGTGGCGACGGGCACGTTGGAGCGCTGGTCGGCGAAGAGCGCCCAGCCGTAGTCGGCCCCGGCGCCGGGTTCGAGTTCGGCCTCCAGGCGTTCCACCTGCTGGGTGTCGAGCGAGAGGATCACGCCGCAGGATTCGGCGCCGCTGGGCGTCAGGGTCAGCGAGCCGGGGCGCCAGTTGACCTTGGTGCCCGGCACGAGCTGCCATTCCTGGCGCTCGCTGGGATCGAAGGTGAGCTGGTCGTAGATCAGTTCCCAGCGGCTGCCCTGCGGGCCGTCGAGCGGGTGGGCGGGCGCGCCGAACTGGGTGTCCCAGGGCTTGCCGGAGTGCGCCAGGCGCGCGTAACCGGCATCGACGAGCGCGCGGTTCTGCGAATACCACTGGGTGCCGCGGTACTTTTCCTGGATGCCGTCGAGCAGCGCCTTGGCGGCGTCGTACTTGCCGTGCTTGAAGCTGACGCAGGCCTTGTCGAAATCCGCGGCGACCGAGCGTTCCAGGTCCTGGTTGGGCTCCGCGGGCGGCTGGTCGGGCTCCTTGGTGCTCGGCTTGGGGCGGCTGGAGACCGGTTCGGGCGGCGCGGGCTCGGGCGGCGGCGGCGGATCGTTGCGCTTCGGCGGCTCGGGGCGCGTGACCAGTTCCTTGGGCGGCTCCGGCGGGGTGTCGGGCTTGATCGTCACCACTCCGCCCGGTTCCGGCGTCTTGGTCTCGTTCACCCTGACCACGGGCGTCTCGGCGGTCTTGCTGGGATCGGGCGTCTGCGTGCGCGGCGTGCCGCCGGCATCGACCGAGGTGAGCGTGAAGCCGAAATAAAACCCGATGCTCAGCGCCGCCACGCCGCCCAGCCACCAGCCCAGGTTCGGCTTCGTGGGCGCGGGCGAGACGGGCGCCGCC
>JAHCJK010000284.1 GCA_026184295.1 Planctomycetota bacterium | reverse complement strand
AATCAAACAACGTGAGGCCCGCCACATCCTTCGACGCGCCCGGGCGCGCAACGATTCATTCCGAACCGCGCTGACGCCGGAACTCCCAGGGAGGCACGGGGTTGGATCCGGCCCACAGGCCCCGCCGGTCCGCCTTCGCGGCCGCTTCCTGTTCGAGATAGGCCTGGCTGTACTGCCGATAGGCCCATGCGAGGCCGGCCTCTACGAGGGCGGCATTGGCGCTCGCCTCGCGCCCGTCCGTCGCGACGAAGACTTCGCCCACCACCCGCCCGTAGGTCAGGCGCTTGTCCTTGACCTGCACGCGCACGGATTTCCCAAAGAGCATCTGCGAAGCGAACTGCTTGGCGCGCTGGCCGTAGTCCTGCGCGGGGCTGGTCTCGGGCGCGTCGATCCCGAAGAGCCGCACCTTCACTTCCTTCCGTTCCCACAGCACCGTAATCGTGTCGCCGTCGTGCACGCCGACGACCTCGCCGCGAAAGGACGCGTCCTTCGGCACCGGCGGCGCGTCGAGCTTTTCCGCTTTCTGTTCGGGCGCGGGCGGGCGCAGCAGGGCGAGCACCGCGGCCAGTACCAGGACGAGCAGCGAGACGATGCCTTGGGCGGATCGGCGGGACACGGCGGGCTCCTGCGGCCGGCGGCGGCTTGGCTTCAGGCGAAGGCGCGGCTTACCAGGTATCGTCCTTTTCGTAGCCCAGGTCGATCAGGTACCGGTTGAAGCGCTCCTTGAAGGCCTGCTTGACCGCGGGCGAGAGCTTTTTGCGCCATTCGCCACTCACGCCTTTGCGGAAATGATGGAGCGGGTCTTCTTCGCCCGGTTTGCGTCCGCCGGCCAGATGCGAGAACGTGCGCGCTTCCAGGACGTCTTTCAGCGTCTGATCCGGCAGGTCGATCTCGCAAAAATCCAGGTACGCGCGGAAGCATGCGATGGGCTTCTGGGTGATCTCGCTGAATTCAAACCGCAGGCATTGTTCGGCCCGGGTCAGGTGGAGATGGTTCTGCATGATCGCCAGAATGCGATCGAGAACACCTTTGCCATTGGTGTGTTTCCAATCAAGGAGGAGCAATTGCCCTTCCTCAAGCGACGCCTTTTCGAGGATCGGCCGCAAAGCCGCTACGTTGTTGTCGACCACGTGGGAGTACAGCATGGCGTAATAGAACGAAACAAACAGGTCACGAGGATCCCGGTAGACATGCAGGATGCGGTAGGGAAGGGCGCATTTGGAAAGTTCCAGCATTTCGAAAGGCAGGGGGACCGCTGGGTAGATCGTCCGGTCACGAAGCCCGCCGGAACCAAGCGCCTGCCGATAACTGGCCGTGCCTCGCGGATGGACCTGGTAGTGGATCACTTCTCCCAAGCCCAGAAGCACGGCTTCCACCCAGGTGCTCGCGCTTCGTGGCGGGCATGTATGAATAAGGATCATGCAGACGTCCTGATGGGTAAGACGCGAATATACCGCAACCTTACCTTTCCTCAACAGGGGTTAAACCGGGCTCAAGCGCTCCACTATACTTCCGGCGAGGCTTGGTCTATTCTTACCCGAGCCGTTTCCGTTTACGCGAGGCATCGATGACGCCCACACAGGTCCGCCCGGCCTCCAGCGATGCGGCAGGCAATGCCCCGGGCGTAACGTCCCCCCCGCCGAACTCCGGCGCGCCCCTGCTGCTGGTCGTCGAAGACGACGCCGCCATGCGCCAGATGTGCTGCGACCTCTTCGACCGCCGCGGCTTCCGGACCGAAAGCGCCGCCTCCGCCGCCCAGGCCCTCGACCGCGTGCGCAAGGGCCTGGCCGGCCAGGAACCGCGCATCGGCCTGGTGCTCAGCGACGTGCGCCTGGGGCGCGACCGCTCCGGCATCGACCTGCTCCAGGAAGTCAAACGCCTCGATCCCGGCACCCCGGTGCTCCTGATGACCGGCTACGCCACCGTCCACGACGCCGTCCAGGCGATGAAACTCGGCGCGGCCGACTACGTCACCAAGCCCTTCGAACGCGCGGAACTGGTCGCGAAGGTCGAGGCGCAGGTAAAGGTCCGCGCGCTGGAACAGCAGGTCGAGCACCTCAAGGAGGCCCTCGACGAACGCTACGGCATCCAGGGGCTGATCGGGAAGAGCTCGGCGATGCGCGCCGTCTGCGAACGCATTCTGGCCGCGGGGCGCTCGCAGGCGACCGCGCTGATCACCGGCGAGAGCGGCACCGGGAAGGAACTGGTCGCACGCGCGATCCACCACAAGAGCACCCGGCGCGACCGGCCGTTCATCCCCGTCAACTGCGCGGCCCTGCCCGACAACCTGATCGAGTCCGAACTCTTCGGGCACGAATCGGGGGCCTTTACCGGCGCGACCAAGGAGAGCCAGGGGCTCTTCCGGGCGGCCGACGGCGGCACGATCTTCCTCGACGAGGTCGTGGACATGCCCAAGGAGACCCAGGCCAAGCTCCTGCGGGTGCTCCAGGACCACCGGGTGCGCCCCGTGGGTTCGACCCGCGAGATCGCCGTGGACGTGCGGGTGATCGCCGCGACCAACGCCGACGTGGAGAAGCAGCGCGCCGACGGGAAACTCCGCGACGACCTGTACTACCGCCTTTCGGTGCTGCGGGTGAACATCCCGCCCCTGCGCGAGCGGGTCGAGGACCTGCCGCTGCTCCTGGAGCATTTTCTGGCCAAGTACGGGAAGACCCACGGGCGGCGGATTCGCCGCGTGGCCCCCGAGACCCTGGCCCGCCTGGCGGGGTACCCCTGGCCCGGGAACGTGCGCGAACTGGAGAGCATGGTCGAGAGCGCCTATGCGCTGGGTCACGAGGAGACCCTGACCCTGGAGGACCTGCCCGACTGGATTCAACAGCCGGCCAGCCCCGCGGTGCAGAAAAACGGCACGGAGGGCGCCGTCGAGGTTCCGGCACGCCGCGCCGACACGCCGCCGCTTTCGCTCAACGAGATGGAAAAAGACGCGCTCGAACGGGCGTTGGCGGTAGCGCAGGGCAATAAGAGCAAGGCCGCACAAATCCTTGGCGTCTCCCGCAAGCGCCTCTACCGGATGCTCCACGATTACGGGCTGGCGAGCGACGGTGATCGCGAATCCGAGTAGAATCCCACGTAAGTATATACGCTATAAGCACTAAATATCATTTCTCGAACCTTGGACATCTTTGACATAAACTATACTTTTATGCAGGCACTGGCGTACCCTTCCTAAAATACACCATATTCGTGCAAAGATGACACTTGACTTGTTGTTTGAATAGTATTCCAATATTGTTCGTTCCTGGATAAGGAACTCCCGCGGTGAGCTCCTGGCCGCGGGGCCTCTTAGGGCTTGGGCGATTGCTAGAGTTAGCGATCGAGAGGAACGAATACAGGATGCGAAGGAAAGGGAGAAGTACGATGAAGAAGTTCGCTTGGCTGTTGGCTCCGGTTGCCGCCGTCCTGTTCGGCATGGTCGCTCCGTCCGTCCGCGCGGAAGAGGAGAAGAAGACCGAAGAGAAGAAGACCGAAGAGAAGACCGGCGAAGAGAAGAAGTCCGAAGAGAAGACCGGCGAAGCGAAGACCGAAGAGAAGAAGAGCGAATAACGCCCTTTCCATTCGGTTGTTCCTCGATCCCCTCCGCGCTTGCGGAGGGGATTTTTATTTTACCGAACGTGCACAGGTGAAACGCCCCGGGCTGCACACGTTCCTCCCCGCGCGATGTAACCCATAACTTTTTCAAAGGCTTGCGTGCCTGAAACGTCCCTTTCAAGGTGGAGAGGGCCACGGGACGCACGGCGGCGTGCGCCTGTTTTTCGTAAGTGCCGAAATTAAAACACCTTGGGTACATCGCATGGGCAGCTCCGTCTTTAAGCTTGAATCGCCCGGAGCCTGGGGAGTATCCTGGACGGGCCAAGGCCTGAGCGCCAAAACGAAGGAACCGGCCCGGGCTCAGGAAGCGGCGGAATCGGGAGCGCCTGTGTCATCGCAGCGCCTGTATCGCGTGGACGGTGCGAGCCCTTCCCGCAAGGGTGGGGTGGAGGTGTCGGACAAGATCGTGGCGCAGACGCAGCGTTCGGCGCTCGACTCCCGCATCCTCGACCTGGTGGAGCGCTTCCGCAAGGGCGACGACCAGGCCTTCGACGAACTGGCGCCGCTGGCCGGGCGCATGGCCTACCACCTGGCGCTGCGTTCGGTCGCCGATTCGAACGTGGCCGAAGACGTCGCGCAGGAAGCCCTGGTGCGGCTGTACAAGCACGTGCGCGAGATCGAAGGCATCGGCGCGTTCAAGACCTGGTTCTACCGCATCGTCCTCAATCTGGTGAACGACCATTACCGCCGCTACTCCCGCCAGGACGCGGCGCTCACGACCCTCGAAGACATCCGATCCCTCGAAATGCGCTCGCGCAACGAACCGCTCAGCGAGGTCGAACGCGACGCGCTCCGCAATACCTTGAATGCCGCGCTGGAAAGCCTGGACGAGAAGCACCGCGAAGTCTTCCTGATGAAGGAAGTCGAGGGCCTGGGGCACGCCGAGATCGCGCGGATCCTGGGCGTTCCCGAAGGCACGGTGTGGTCGCGCCTCAGTTACGCGCGGCGCCGGCTCCAGGAAAAATTGAAGCGCCGCGGGTATATGCCTTGACGCGGGCCAGGAAGCGCGAAGGTGCGCGGGCGGCACGCGTCCAATTCGTGGACGGAAGCAAGAGCGGGGGAGCGCCGGTACGATGAACGACGAAGTGAAACCTCTCGAGTGCGCCCAGGTGCGGGATCACCTGAGCGATCTGCTGGACCTCCGCCGCGGCGAGACGCCGCCCCCCGGCGCCACGCCGCTCTCCGAGCCCGCCTACCGCACGCAGGTCGAGACGCACGTCAACGCCTGCCCCGAATGCCGCAACGAACTCTACACGCTCGGCGACCTCGGCCGGGTCTTCTCCGAATTCGACGTGGGCGAACGCCCCGCCCAGGATTTCGACGGCTACGCCAAGGCCGTGCGCGCGCGCCTGAACGGCCAGGGCAAGATCATCGCGCTGCCGGGCCGCGCCCTGCGCCCGCGCGAACGCCGTTCGATGGGCTGGCGCGGCTGGACCGGCGTGGGCCTGACCAGCGCGGCCGCGGCCGTGCTCGCGGTTTCGCTGCTCGGCTACCTGAAGGCCGACGGGCCTCGCACCGAGGTCGCGGCGGCGCAGCCCGAAGCATCCGAAAACCGCGTGCCGGCCTGGAAGGAACCCATCGCGGCGGA
>JAHCJK010000283.1 GCA_026184295.1 Planctomycetota bacterium | reverse complement strand
GCTCGCCGGTAAGCGCGGATTCGTCGAGCGCGGCGGAGCCGCTCAGGACTTCGCCGTCCACGGGCACCGCGTCGCCGGGCCGGAGGAGCACTTCGTCGCCCGCGCGCAGGCCGGCCACGGGAACTTCTTCTTCGCGGCCGTCGCGGCGCACGGTGGCTCGTGCCGGCGTCAGCGCCATCAGCGATCGCACCGCGTCTCCGGCCGCGAAGCGCGCGCGCTCTTCCAGCCAGCGGCCCATCAGCACCAGCGCGACGATGACCGCGGCGGATTCGAAATAAAGGTGCGTCTGGCCCAGCGCCAGCAGCGCGTACAGGCTGTAGGCCCACGCCGCGCCCGCGCCGAGCGCCACGAGCGTGTCCATGTTGGTCTCGAAGCGCAGCGCCAGGCGCGCGGCGCGCAGAAAGATCGGTCGGCCGGGGCCCAGCAGTTGCAGTGTCGTCAGCGCACCGCCGATCCAGGCGGCGGGCAGCATCCAGTCGTGCGGGAGGCCGAACATGCCCGCCATGACCGGGAACCCGAGCACGGCGGCCAAGACGAAGCGGCGTTTGGAGGCGGCGAGTTCCTCGCGGCCGTCGTCGCGGCCGGCCGTCTCGAGCGCCTCGGCTTCGTACCCGGCGGAGTGGACGGCCTCGGCAAGCGCCGCCAACGGCGCGGCGCCGGTCACCAAGGCCGAACGGCTGGCGAAATTCACGTCCGCGCGTTCGACGCCGGGCACCTCGGCCAGGGCGTGCTGCACCCGCGCAGCGCAACTGGCGCAGGTCATCCCGCGTATGGCCAGGGTCTGTTCCATGTTTCGAGCCGCCGAAAGGGCCGTTGCCACCCCCGTATCATACAGGTGCGCGCGGAGAATGCCTATTCCCGCAGCGATTGACGGGCTTGCAGCGTCGTATAAGTATTGGTTTGTATCCCAATAACGGTCCGAGAGCCCATTATGAGCCGATCGGGTGGAGTGCTGGGGTCGGTCGCGCGCGGGTGCGTCCGCAGTCTGGTCGGGCTGTACTATCCTAAAATCGAGGTCGCGAATCCGGAGCGCATCCCGGCTCAGGGCCCGGTGCTGCTGGCGGCCAACCATCCCAACTCGGTGCTCGACCCGGTGGTGATCGGCATCGCGGCGCGGCGGCCGGTGCGGTTCCTGGCCAAGGCGCCGCTCTTCAGCGTGCCGGTCTTCGGGCGCGTGATCCGCGCGCTGGGCATGCTGCCCGCCTACCGCGAAAGCGACGATCCTTCGCAGGTGGGCAAGAACACCGAGACGCTGGGCGCCGGCGCGGATCTGCTGGTGAACGGCGACGCGCTGGGCATCTTCCCCGAAGGCAAGACCCACGACGCGCCCAAGGTCGAACTGGTGCGCTCGGGCGCGGCGCGCATCGCGATGCAGGCCGTCGAACAGGGCGCGAAGGGCCTGAAGATCGTCCCGCTGGGCCTGAACTACGAAGACAAGGAACGCTTCCGGTCGTCGGTGTGGGTGCGCGTGGGCGAACCGATCGACGCCACCGACTGGGTGCAGAAGCACGGCGGCGAGACGCGCCACGCCATGCGCGCGCTCACCAAGGAACTGGACCGGCAGTTGAAGGACCTGGCCGTGCACCTGAACGAGCCCGCCTGGTCGCACCTGCTGCCCGACGTCGAGACGCTGATGCCGCCCCCGGCCGAGGCCGCCGCGCATCCGGCCGCGAAGGTCCGGCAGCGCAAGCGCATCGCCGACGCGATGAACTACTTCACCGCCGCCGACCGCCCGCGCGCCGAACGCCTGGCGGAGGACCTATCGAAACACCGAGAGACCATCGCGCGCATGGGGCTCGAGATGCGTTCGCCGATGCTGAACCTGCACGGCGCGGCGCTGTTCGCGCGCATGCTGTGGGAACCGTTCTGGCTCGCGCTGCTTTTCCTGCCCGCGCTGCTGGGCACGCTGCACCATCTCCTCCCCTTCCTCCTGGTGCGCCTGATCGCGCCGAAACTCCAGACGCCGGGCCGCACGACGGTCTCGTTCGCGCGCCTGGGGCTCAGCGTGCCGCTGTACGGCCTCTGGTACGCGGTCTCGTGGTGGTGGTGGCAGGCGCACTGGAAGGTCCTGCCGCTTTTCGTGAACCTGTGGCTGGCGGCAATGCCGTTCTGCGGGATTCTGGCGCTGGCGTACTGGCCGCGCGCGCTCGACGCGTCCGCGCTTTGGTGGCACCAGTTGCGGCTCTTCATGCGCAGCCCCGAACTGGCCTCGATGCGCCAGGAACGCTGGGCGCTGCGCGCCGCGATGCAGCAGATGCGCGAGGAATACGCGCGCGTCTTCCCGCCCGAGACGGCGCTGAAGGGCGAGCTGCCGCCGCCGGCGCCATCGCGCTGGGGCCTGCGGGTGGCGGCGGCGCTGCTGCTCACGGCCGCGCTGGGCTTCTCGCTGTACTGGCGCTCGCGCAGCCAGACAATTCCGGAACTGCGCGTAGCCGGCGCGGACCTGGGCAAGATGCCGGCCGAACTCTTGCAGGAACACCTGGCCGCCGACGACGCCGCGCTGGCCGACATTCTCAAAGGCCTGAACGAACTCGACCAGAAGGCGCGCACGCTGGTGGAGGAATTCGAGAGCGGCAAACGCAGCTTCTATTCGCAGGGCGACAACGACGAGATTCGCCGCCTGATGCTCGCGTACCTGAATTACCGCACCGCGCTGCTGCGCGTGGTCTGGCGCTACCGCAACTACCAGAGCGTGACGCAGGAGCCGCTGCGCGCGCACGCCTTCCTGAACGGCTACACGGCCGCGGCGTCCCTGTGGAGCCACTCGCTGCGCTTCATGGTCCTGTTCAGCGAATCGCCCATGGCAGTGAAGAAGCTCAACGAGGCCGAGCCGGCCTGGGGCATCCCGCCGGGGGTGTACGACGCGATCCGCGCGAACCTGGCGCGGAGCGAGAACCGCGAGCTGATGGAGGACGCGCTGAACGTCTACCGCGGGCAGGCAGACGCCTTCCGGCGCAGCGGATTGGTGACGCCGGAGCCCTACGCCAGTTTCCACGCCGAGATCGCGCAATCGCTGGAGACCAGCCGGGCTCTGGGCCGGCGCGTCTGGGAAGAAAAAGTCGCGATGACCTTCGGCGAGGCGAAGGGCCTCGGCTACGACGCCTACTACAAGGCCCAATCGCTGATCGCGACCTGGATCGGCGACACGAAGCTGCGCGAGCCGCGCGAAGGGCGCACGCTGCTCGACGAGGCGCAACTGAAGGAACTCCGCTCGCGCCTGCAGCCCGGCGACATCCTGCTCGAACGGCGCAACTGGTTCCTCTCGAACGCCTTCCTGCCCGGGTACTGGCCGCACGCGGCGCTGTACACGGGCACGGCCGAGGACCTGAAGCGCCTTGGGCTCGATACGGACCCGCGGGTGGCGGCGCACTTCCAGGAGTTCGCGCGGCGCGACGAGCACGGGCACGAGCACGTGATCGTTGAGGCGCTGAGCGAAGGGATCGTCTTCGCCTCGCTGGAGCATTCCATCGGCGGCGGCGACAGCGTGGCGGTGCTGCGCCCGCGCCTGCCGCCCGAGCGCATCAAGGAGGCGCTCTGCCGAGGGTTCAGCCACGCGGGCAAGCCCTACGATTTCGAGTTCGATTTTTTCAGCACCGACAAGATCGTCTGCACGGAACTGGTCTACCGCGCGTACGACGGCGACATCCATTTCGAACTCGTGGACGTGATGGGGCGCAAGACGCTGCCCGCGATCGAGATGGTCCGCAAGTACGCCAACGAACGCGGGACCCCCGGCCAGCAACTCGACCTGATCGTCTTCATCGACGGGGACGAGGAGACCGGCACGGCCTCGATGCAGGACGAGGAGGCCTTTCTCGGGACGCTCAAGCGCCCCGGCATGACCTGGCTTCAGCCTTTTTCGAAGTGACGGGCGGGCTCAGCCGCGGCCCTGGGATTCGCGGGCGAGGGTGGCGAGTTCGTCGCAGCGTTCGTTCTCGGGATGCCCGGAGTGCCCGCGCGTCCACGACCAGACGACCTCGTGCTTCGAGATCAGTTCGTCGAGCGCGACCCATAGGTCCTTGTTCTTGACGGGCTCGCGGCCGGCGGTCTTCCAGCCGTTCTTCTTCCACTTGGCCAGCCAGCCCTGGGTGAAGGCGTTGGCGAGGTACTCGCTGTCGGTGACGACGGTGACCTCGCAGGCGGTCTTCAGTTCCTGCAGCGCGCGCGTGACGGCGGTCAGTTCCATGCGGTTGTTGGTGGTGTTGGGCTCGTACCCGGAGAGTTCCTTCTCCATCTTCTTGTCGGGGCAGCGCAGAATCGCGCCCCAGCCGCCGGGGCCGGGGTTGGGCTTGCAGCCGCCGTCGGAAAAGATGGTCACCTTCGGGCGCTTGGTCGCGGATTCGGGCATGGCGGGGGGTTTTCGCAGAAAGCGCGCTTCTCCGCAACGGGCAAAAAGCGGCGCCCGGCGGGCTCAGCCGATGATGTAGTGTTCTTCGCGCAGGTTGCTGGCCGCGCCTTCCTTGAAGGCCGTGACGCGCAGGACGGTGGTCTCGGTGATCTCGACCGGGCCCTGGTAGCGCGGGGATTCGGTCGTGGGCTTGGGCCCGTCGGTGTAATGGATCGCCGCGCCGGGCGTCGCGCAGGACATCGAGACCTGCACCGAGCCTTTAAAGCGCCCGCCGCGCGGCACCAGCACGGGGGTCTCGACCACCTTCACGCCCAGCGGGGACGAGGCGGGCATCTTGTCCATGAGCGCGGCCTTGACGAAGTCGAGGGCCTGTTCCTCGTTGTAGGCGTCGAAGGAAAGCGTCTGTACCTCGCGGGCGCATTTGACGCAGTAGTAGCCGCGCACCTGCTTGTCCTTGCCGCGCCCTTTTTCAAGGTCCTCGCCGGTGATGCGCGTCCCGCAGGTCTCGCAGAAATAGAATTTCGACTCGGCCATGGGCAAGCTCCTTACGCATCGCGGCTGGCGGATGGAACGGTTCTAACGCGAAGCCCCCGCGAACGCCAGACCTCAGGCGCTACGCCAGGGGTTCCAGCGCGGCGGCCATGTCCTTGAAGGTTTCGTAGCCGGGGGCGGCGTCCAGGAGGCCGGTTTCGTCCACGCGCAGGCGCAGGGCCTTGAGCAGAACGGCGTCCAGGCCGGGCTTGAGGTCCGCGCAGAGCGCGCCGGGCGGCTGGAGGTTCAGGATCGGGGCGTAAAAGCTCAGGCCCACGCTCTCGCCCGCCTGCACGCGTTCGACCAGGCGCGGCCCGGCGCACGGCTGCGCGGGCGG
>JAHCJK010000282.1 GCA_026184295.1 Planctomycetota bacterium | reverse complement strand
GGCGGACGCGCCGGCGGAAGCGGGGCTGGGCGCGGGGTCGCTCGGGTTTCCGGCGCGCTTCGCGGAGGCGGCGCTGGCGCTGCCGCCGGAGGCCGAAGACGTGAGCGTGCACGTGGAGGACCTGGGCGACTGGGCCGACGCGGCGTACGACCCGGACTTCGGGGCGCTCGCGTTTGAGGCCGCCACGGCGCGGCAGTGGACGCTGGCGTGGCACGCGCCGGTGGAGATCCACGCGCGCGGGGCCGCGGCGGCGGCGCTGAGCGGCTGGGTCTTGAACGGGCTGAAGCGCTTTTCGAACTGCGCGCCGTCGGCGGGCGGGCCGACGCGCGCGACGTTGGGCATCGAGGTGCGCGACGCGGCGGGCGTGCGCTCGGTGACGCTGTACGCGGGCGCGGCCGAGGTGGCGCGCGGGTCGCGTTCGGGCGACGGCGCGGTGGCGCTGGCGGAGGCGAACGGTTCGGGGCTGAGCGGGTCGGTGACGCTGGCGTACGCGGGGGACGTTGCGCCCGCGGAGGCGGCGCTCGACCTGCGCTGGCCGGCGAGCTACCAGCTTCACGTCGTTCCGGAAGCGGACGCGCCGCCGAGTTTCCCGCGGACGCCGGAGGCCACGTTCGACGACGACGGTCGTTCGAACCGCTTTGCGTATACGAGCCCCGCGGCCGAGCCCGGGTCGTATTCCGCGGCGGTGCTTCCGGTCAGCGACACGGGCGTGCCCGCGGAGAGCGCCGAGGCGGCCGCGTTCGAACTGCCCGCGCTGCCCGCGCCGCCGGCGGACCTGGCGTATTCGGGCGGGGACGCGGACGCGACGGAGCTTTCGTGGACGGCTTCGGCGACGCCGGGCGCGTCCTACCGCGTCTACGATTCGGCGCTGAACGGCGCGGTGAACCTGGCGGTTCCGGCGGCCACGCACGCGGCGGGATCGGGGACGCTTTCGCTCACGCTGCCGGCGCTGGGCGGCGGGCCGGGGCCGGGCGTGCGCCGGGTGCTGGTGCGCGCGGTCGCGGACGGCGCGGAGGAACGCAACGCGGAGGCGCTGCGCATCGAGTACGACGCGGACGGCGCGCGTGTGGCTCCGCGCCCGAACGTCCCGCGCATCCGTTCGATCGAGGTCAGCGGCGGGCGCACGGTCACGGTGAAGGCGCTCGCGTTCGAGGACCGCGCGGCCGCGCCCTCGGCGAGCGCGCTCCTTTATATGGCGCCGGTGGACGAGGCCATCGACTACGGGACCCCGGCGGGGACGGAGGAGTTCGGCGAAGAGGTCGGCGGCGTGCGCGAAGCGGAGGTTGCGGCGACCGCGCCGGGGGACGGGTGGTTCCGCGTGGCGGTGCGCGCGGCGGCGGCGGGAGGCGCGACGGACGCGGGCGTGGGGTGGGAACGCGTCTTCGTTTCGGCGGCTGCGCCGGCGGGGGCGAGCGTCGTGGCGCGGGCGGGGCGCGGGTAACTACTTTCACCACGGAGGCACGGGCAGAATTCACCACGGAGGCACGGAGACACGGAGGACGGATTGTTTCGCGCAAAGACGCAAAGACGCTAAGAACTGCAGGACGGACAAGAACAGCCAAGAACAGCAGAACGGACAAGAACGGCAGGACGGACAAGAACGGCCGAACGGAATTTCCACGAAGGACACGAAGGAACACTAAGAACTGCACTAGGAAAGTTTGCGTGGCGGTGCTTCGTGGTCTTGGTGTCCTTCGTGGATGAGTTGTTTGCTGTTCTATATTTTGAAGGTCTGAATGTTTCGCGCAAAGACGCTAAGACGCTAAGAACTGCAGGACGGACAAGAACTACAGGACGGACATGAACGGCAGGACGGATTTTCCACGAAGGACACGAAGGAACACTAAGAACTACACTAGGAATGTTTGCGTGGCGGTGCTTCGTGGTCTTGGTGTCCTTCGTGGATGAGCTGTTTGCTGTTCTATATTTTGAGGTTCTGAATGTTTCGCGCAAAGACGCTAAGACGCTAAGACGCTAAGAACAGCAGGACGGACAAGAACAGCCAAGAACAGCCAAGAACAGCAGGACGGAATTTCCACGAAGGACACGAAGGAACACTAAGAACTGCACTAGGAAAGTTAGCGTGGCGGTGCTTCGTGTTCTTGGTGTCCTTCGTGGATGAGTTGTTTGCCGTTCTATCTTTGGAGGTTCCACATGTTTCACGCGAAGATGCTGATTCGCCCGGTGCGCACTGCAACTCGGCGTGCCGGGCGCGCTTCACGCGGTGCGTATTTTAACATCGTGCTTTGGGTCGGCGGAACGGCTTGCGGAGCGTTCGCGGACCGGGAACCGGGGAAATAAAGGTAGGCTATTGCGGGCGGGCGGATATAGTCGTCGCAGGCCCCGCGAACCTTCCACCCTTTCCGGAGCGCATACGCAAAAGGTATGGCCGGCCCTGGGACGACCGAGATTCTCCGCACGCAGGTCTTCGACCGGCCCGGCGTCGTGCTGCTGGTCGAGGACGAGTCCATCGTCGGCGACGCGATCGCCGGGATTCTGGAGATGCATCTGCACCGGGTGGTGCGCGCGTCGAGCGGCGCGGAGGCGGTGGCGCTGGCGCAGGAGCACCGCCCCGACGTGATCCTGCTCGACATCGGCCTGCCCGACGTCAGCGGCCTGGAAGTCTGCAAGGCCTTCAAGGCCGACGCGGAACTCAAGTTTTCCGCCGTCATCGTCGTCACGGGGCACGCCGACGCGGAGTCGCAGATTCAGGGCTTCGAGGCCGGCGCGAACGACGTGCTGATCAAGCCGGTGAACCCGATGGTGCTCGCCGCGAGAGTCCGTTCGGCGCTGAAGTACCGCAACGCGATCGCGGAAATCCGCAAGGCGCGCAGCGAACTGGAACGCCGCGTCGAAGAGCGCACCGTCGAACTCCGCCGCATCAACGAGGAACTGAAGGCCGAGATCTTCGAGCGGCGGCGGGTCGAGGAGGCGCTGCGGCTGAGCGAGGAGCGCTACGCGCTGGCGGCGCAGGGGGCCAACGACGGGCTGTGGGACTGGAACCTGAAGGAGTTCAAGATCTACTATTCGCCGCGCTGGAAGCAGATGCTGGGCTGCGAGGAGAACGAGATCACCGAGGCGCCGTCGGAATGGCTGGAGCGCGTGCATCCCGAGGACCGCGCGAAGCTGAAGAGCGAGCTGGAAGTCCACCTGCAGGGCACGACGGACCATTTCGAGACGGAGTTCCGCGTCCAGCACAAGGACGGCTCGTACCTGTGGATGCTCTGCCGCGGCATGGCGGTGCGCGACGCGCGCGGGGTGCCGTACCGGATCGCGGGATCGCAGACGGACATCACGGCGGAGAAGACCGCGCAGCTCCAGATTCTGCACGACGCGTTCCACGATTCGGTGACCGGGCTGCCGAACCGGACGCTCTTCATGGACCGGGTCGGCCAGGCGATGCGGCGCACGGAACGGCGCGAGGACCAGGTGCTGTGCGTGCTGTACCTGGGGCTGGACCGCTTCAAGCTGATCAACGAGAGCCTGGGGCACAAGGCCGGCGACCAGTTGCTGCTCGAAGTGGGCCGGCGGCTGACGGCGAGCGTGCATACGGCGGGATCGGTGGCGCGCATCGGGAGCGACGAGTTCGGGGTGCTGCTGGAGGGCGCGCCGGACGCGGAGGCCGCGCGGGCCGAGGCCGACCGCATCAAGGCGGAACTGGCGCGGCCGTTCAAGGTCGCGTCGCGGGAGATTTTCGGATCGGCGAGCATCGGGATCGCGCTGCGGTCGAAGCGGCACAAGAGCGCCGAGGACCTGCTCCGCGACGCGCACACGGCCATGCACCGCGCCAAGGCGCTGGGGAAGGCGGGCCAGGAAGTCTTCTATTCGGGGCTGCACAAGGCCGTGGTCAGCGAACTGGAACTCGAGACCGAACTGCGGCACGCGCTGGACCGCGGCGAATTCCAGCTCTACTACCAGCCGATCGTGAACCTGTCCGACCGGCGCACGGTGGGCTTCGAAGCGCTGCTGCGCTGGCGCCGCAACCCGCAGATGATGGTCGCGCCGGGGGAGTTCATCCCGCTGGCGGAAGAGACCGGGCTGATCGTGCCGATGACGTGGTGGGTGATGCGCGAGGCCTGCCGGCAGGCGCGCGCGTGGGAAGCGGTGCTGCCCGCGGATTCGAACCTGTACCTGTCGATCAACCTGGCCAGCCAGATCTTCCAGCAGGCGAACCTGGCGCCGCTGATGCAGCGCGCGCTGGAAGAGGCCGGGGTGAAGCCCGCGCGCCTGCGGCTGGAGATCACCGAGAGCGCGATCATGGGGAAGAGCGAGACGGTGGCCGCCACGCTGGAACGGCTGAAGGACCTGGGGCTGCTGCTGATCCTCGACGACTTCGGCACGGGCTATTCGTCGCTGAGCTACCTGCACCAGTTGCCGATCGACATGATCAAGGTGGACAAGTCCTTCGTCGGGCGCATCGGGGCGGACGGCGAGAACGCCGAGATCGTCCGCACGATCCTGAGCCTCGCGCAGAACCTGAAACTGCCCGCCGTCGCCGAAGGCGTCGAGACCGAAGCGCAGTTCCGCATCCTGCGCGAGATGGCCTGCGACTACGCCCAGGGCTTCCTCTTTTCGCGCCCCATGGAGGCCGAGGCCGCGACGCAGTGGGTCAAGGAGAAGCTCGCGCCGCCGACGGCGAAGTCGATGGGCGCGTAAGCGCTGACGCTCCCGTCCATTTACGATTTTCGATTGACGATTGACGATTGCGGCAGGGATGCGGCGCGTGACTCGTAAAGCGTAAAACGTAACTCGTAAAACGTAACTCGTAATGCGTGGGAACGATTGGGGGTTCTCTTGCGCTAGGGTGCTTGTAGATTCGAGCTGTTCGTGGGTGCCATGCTGCGAAGCAACGCGGAGCGGCGTGCCGCACGCCCGGAAGGCTCGGGCGCGGCGACGCTCGCGCGCGGCGACGCCGGACCGCTTACGCTCGTGACGTGGCACCTGCGGGACGGGGCGAAACTTCAAGCACCGGTGGCCGCTGGGGGCCGGCACCCCGCTTCGCGGCGTGGCACCCACGAACGGCTCGAATCTACAAGCACCGGGCGGCTATTCGGATTTGCACGCCGCTACGCGATCGCTTCGCAGCATGGCACCTAAGGGACGGGGCGAATCTACAAGCACCTACGGCCGCTGGGGCCGGCACCCCGCTTCGCGGCGTGGCACCCACGGACGGCTCGAATCTACAAGCACCGGGCGGCTATTCGGAAGCGCACGCCGCTCCGCTATCGCTTCGCAGCATGGCACCTATGGGACGGGGCGAATCTACAAGCACCGGCGGCCGCTGGGGCCGGCACCCCGCTTCGCGGCGTGGCACCCACGGAACGGCTCGAATCTACAAGCACCGGGCGGCTATTCGGAATCGCACGCCGCTTCGCTATCGCTTCGCAGCATGGCACCTAACGAACGGCTTCAAATTTACAAGCACCGCCGTTCGCCTCGGTGTAGCCATTACGTTTTACGTTTTACGAGTTACGCATTACGAATTACGAGTTA
>JAHCJK010000281.1 GCA_026184295.1 Planctomycetota bacterium | reverse complement strand
TCGGCATCGAACGCCTGGACCTCGCGGCCGGCGGCGCGGCGACGGTCTACGCGCTCTTCGAAGACCACGCGCCGGAGATGTCCGGCGACCTCGGCCCGCTGCGGGTCGCCTACTCGGACCGGGAAGCGAAGCTGTCCCGGCAACTCGCGGAAGACGGGTTGGCCCTGCAGCGCCCGCGCGGTTTCTACCTGTGCCGAACCCTCGTCATGGCCCCGCGAAAGGACACGCAAACGCTCTCCATTGCCGATGCCGACGGTCGCGCGCTGGCCGAAGCGATCGTGTCCCTGCGAGCCAACGAGACCTACCATGCCTGGACGGGCGTGCTCTACGCGGAGGACGCCGCGCTGGAAGCGGCCGTGGACGACGACGACGGCCGGCCCAGGTTCTTCCGCTGGCCGGGCGAGACCAACCTCCTGCCCGACGTCGAGGCTTCGGAACCGCTCTTTCGGGCCCTCGAAAAGGACGCGCCGGGTCCCGCGGGGGGCGACGATCCCCTGCCCGCGCTGCTGCCCGAACTTCCCGATGCGCCGAAGGACCGCCTGACGCCCGACGAAGAGCGGGTCCTCGAAGCGCAGATCGAACGCCTGCGCGACGAGGACGCGGACGTGCGCGAGGCCGCTCAGACGGAACTGCGCCGCAGCGCGCAGCGGGCGCGGCTCTTTCTGGCGAAGCGCCTTGACCGGAAGGACCCCGAAGTCCGCGCGCGCCTGCTCGAACTGCTGCGGCCGTTCAAGCACCCCTTCACCATCGACTACGACGGCCGGGTGCTGCGCATGCATTCCGAGTCCTGCCTGTCGCCGGAGATTCTGGAAGAGATGGTGCTGCTTCGGGTCTGGGTGAACGGAAAAGCGTGGCTGCCCAAGGATGCCGCGGTGCTGCGGGAGGCGTTCCAAATGTCCAAGATATGCACGAAGGACCTCGACATGAACCTGACCTTCGACACAAAAGCCATGGGCGCAAAAACAGGCGACCGCCTGTCCATCCAGGCGCTTTATTGCCCCAAGGGCTGCGTGAGCCAGGACTACGGTATCTCCCGGGATGTCGGCCCCCACCTGATGCTGGAAGACACGCTTTCCGCGCCCGCGATTTCCAACGTCGCGACCTGGAAAATCCCCTAACCGTCCGCGCGGCTTCACGACCCGCTCGCGCCAATCTAACCTCAATCCAATACTTGAGTTGCATACCCCTCTGGCACTTGTGCTGGCACGCGGAACTGTTGTATCCTAACCCCATGCCGAAGCGTGTTTCGAGGCGTTCCACCCTGGCGTTGGCGCAGATGGCCGTTTCCAAGCGGCCGGCGGAGAACCTCCGCGCAGCGGAAGCCTGGGTCGGCAAGGCGCGCAAGGCCGGCGCGCAGATCGTCTGCCTGCCGGAACTTTTCATGACGCCGTACTTCTGCCAGCGCGAAGACCCCGCGACCTTCGACCTCGCCGAGCCCGTGCCGGGGCCGACGACGCGGGCCATGCAGAAGGCCGCGCGCAAGCACCGCATCGCGGTGGTCGTGCCGGTCTTCGAACGCCGCGCCGCCGGGGTCTACCACAACAGCGCGGCGATCGTCGACGCGGACGGCTCGATCGCGGGGCTTTACCGCAAGATGCACATCCCCGACGATCCCTCGTACTACGAAAAATACTACTTCGCTCCCGGCGACCTGGGCTTTCAGGCCGTGCGAACCGCCGCGGGCCCCGTGGGCGTCCTGATCTGCTGGGACCAGTGGTACCCCGAAGCCGCGCGCCTGACGGCGCTGCGCGGCGCGGCGACGATCTTTTTTCCGACGGCCATCGGCTGGCACCCGCACGAAAAGAAGGAACACGGCCCCGCGCAGCTCGACGCGTGGAAGACCGCGCAGCGCGCGCACGCCATCGCCAACGGCGTGTACGTCGCCGTCGCGAACCGCGTGGGCCCGGAAAAACCGGACGGCGGCGGCGCGGGGCTTGCATTCTGGGGCCACTCGTTCGCCTGCGATCCGTTCGGCCGGGTGCTCTGCGAGGCGCCGCACCAGCGCGAGGAACTGCTGGTCGCCGAGACCGACGCCGCGCACGCGGAGCGCGTGCGGCGGCACTGGCCGTTCCTGCGCGACCGCCGCATCGACGCCTACGGCGGCATCGCCGAACGCTACCTGGGGGAGACGCCGTGAAGCCCCCCAAAACGCCCGCCGAACTGGGCTACCGCATGCCCGCCGAATGGGAGCCGCACGAGGCGACCTGGCTGGTCTGGCCGCACAACCGCAAGGACTGGCCGGCCAAGCTCGCCCCGATCCCGTGGGTCTACGGCGAGATCGCGCGCAAGATCGCGCCGGGCGAGGCCGTGCGCATCATCGTCATGTCCAAGGCGCACGAGGCCGGCGCGCGCCGCGTGCTCGAACGCGCCGGCATCAACCTCGAGAAGGTCCAGTTCTTCCGCTTCGCGACCGACCGCGCGTGGTTCCGCGACTCGGGCCCGATCTTCGTCAAGAAGGACGGCCCGCCGGCGGAAGTCGCCGCGGCGAACTTCCGCTTCAACGCGTGGGCCAAGTACGCCGAGTACAAGCGCGACAACCGCCTGCCCGAACGGACCAAGAAGGCGCTGGGCATGAAGGGCTTCAAGGCCGTCTGGGAAGGGCGCGAGATCGTCCTGGAAGGCGGCAGCATCGACGTGAACGGGCGCGGCTCGCTGCTGACCACCGAAGAATGCCTGCTCGACCAGAAGGTCCAGGTGCGTAACCCGGGGCTGGGGCGCAAGGACATGGCCGCGATCTTCGCCGCGTTTCTGGGCGTGAAGAACGTGATCTGGCTCGGGCGCGGGATCGTCGGCGACGACACCCACGGCCACGTGGACGATCTCTGCCGCTTCGTGAACGAAAAGACGATCGTGATCTGCCGCGAAAAGAACCCGCGCGACGCCAACTACCGCGCGCTGGAAGTGAACTGGGAACGCCTGCATGCCGCGAAGCTCGAGGACGGTTCCACGCCCGAGATCGTCGCGCTGCCGATGCCCGCGCCGCTGGTCTTCGACGGGCTGCGGCTGCCGGCGAGCTACGCGAATTTTTACATCACCAACACCGCGGTGCTGGTGCCGACCTTCAACGATCCGGCCGACCGCCTCGCGCTGGGCATCCTGGGCGAACTCTTCCCGCAGCGCCAGGTCGTGGGCATCCACGCCGTGGACCTGGTGTGGGGCCTGGGCACGCTGCATTGCCTGACGCAGCAGCAGCCGGCCGCGCGCTGATGCTCGCATCCTCGCGGCGATCGCCGAAAGACCTGGCCGGAAAACCGTAAGAGTCCCGCATCGGTTCCCGGAGACTCGTATGCCCACCGCGCGATTGTTGGGCGTGGCCGCCGTGCTTGCCTGGTTCGCCGCAGGCCCGCGCGCCGAAGAGACGCCCGCGCCTTCCGCCCCGGAAATGCAAGCCGCCGAAGCGCACGCAGGCCAAACGGCTGCGCCTCCGGCCGAACCCGATGCCGCGGAGCAGGCGCGGAAGATCGAAGCGGCGCGGACGCGCCTGCGGGCTCAGATGGAGAAGGACCAGCAGGTCCGCGCGGACGCCGCCTTGTTTTACAGCGACGAGGTCGTTGAACGGTTGCGCGCGACCGATCCGGACGCTGCCGATTGGGTCGCGGCCGCGCGCGAGACTGCCCGGCGCACGCCCGGCGCGCCGAAGACGTGGGAGGAACACCGGCAGCGGCTGCATGCCGTAGACGCGGAGACCGCGAAGGTGCTGGCCGAGGTGGAGCGCTCCTTCGGCTGGCCCGACGCGAAACGCTTTGGCAAGGAAGCGGCTCACGACGCCGCGCTTATGATCCACCACGTCCACATCCGCGATCCGGAACTCTTTCAGCGCGCCCTCGCATCGGTGCGCAAACAGGTCGCGGAAGGAATCCTGGATCCGGGCTTGCAGAAGATGCTGGAGGCGGACGTGGCCAGCGCCGAACTGGCGAAGAGAAAGAAAGCGCCGTAAGCGCGCCGAAACGTCCTCGGCAAATCCCTCTCTTTTTAGGTCTTTTCCCAACCTCCCCCTCGTCATACAGTTATGGGGCTCTTACGAGCGGAAAATCCGCTCAACAGACGGCCTGTCCCAAACGACTACCCATTGCAGCGAGGTCCGAATTCCGTGGCTTGGACCGATGCGGAACTGGTGCGTCAGACGCTGCAAGGCGACCGCGATGCCTTCGGCCGCCTGGTGGAACGCCACCGCCGCACGGTCTACGCCCTGGCGCTTCAGCGCGGCTTCCAGCCCGCCGAGGCGGAGGACGTCGCGCAAGAGGTCTTCATCAAGGCGTTCACCGGGCTGCGGTCGCTCAAGGATCCGGCGCTGTTCGAACGCTGGCTTTACGGCATCGGCGGGCACGTGATGGCCGACGCCGCGCGCGCGCGCAAGCGCCGCGGGATCGAGCAGCCGGGCTTGGACGAACGGAGCGACGCGGCGGTTCGCGCCGCGCCGCCGCAGGACCGCGCCGCGCTGCGCCTGGGCGAGGAGACCGAGGAGGTCGTGCGCGCCCTGCGCAGCCTGAACGAGGATCAGCGCCTGGTGGTCACGCTTCGCTACATGCACGGGCTCAGCCCCAAGCAGATCGCCGAACGCCTGGGCGAGCCGCGCGGCACCGTGCGCAGCCGGCTGCATCACGCGCTCGCGTTCCTCCAGTCGGCCTTCGGCGGGCCGCCCCGGAACGAGAGCGCCCGCGCCCAGGCGGTGAACGGCGAGGAGGGCCCGGGATAATGGCCGACGCCCCCGCACCGCACTCGCCGCTTACCTGCCACGAAGCCGAACGCGAGATCGACCTGCTGATCGAGGACGGCGACCTGAAGGAAACCGAGCGCGCGCTGCTCTTCGCGCACGTCCGCGCCTGCCAGGCCTGCAAGTCCAAGCTGGAAGCGCGCCGCCGCCAGGATGTCCGCCTGCGCCAAGCCTTCGTCGCGCTGGACACCTCCCCCGATTTCACCCGCCGCGTGCTCGAAAGCCTGCCGGCAGCCGCCGCGGGCGATCCGGCCTCGGAGGCCGCCTGGGCCGCGGCCGAACGCGTCGTGCGGCAGGAGCGCCGGGGCGATGCCCGCCCGCTGGGGCTCGGCTGGCTGACGCGCGGCTACCGCCTGCCGGCGGTGCTCGCGGCGCTGATCTCCATCGGCCTGCTGGGCGCGTACCTGCGCTTTCAGTGGCTCAAGGACATGCCCGAGGAAGTCGCGCAGATTCAGGAGATGTCCGGCGCGGGCGTGCGCACGCGCGCGGGCCGGGAGGCGCGCCTGGAGGCCGGCAACCTGCTGCGGCGCGGCGACGAGATCGCCGCGGGCACCGACGGCCCGCCGCTGGTGCTCAAGCTCGGCTTCCGCGGCACGCCGGTCGCCGCCGTGCAGCTCAAGCCCGGCGCGCTGCTGCGCGCGTACAGCCGCAGCCAGTACACGCTGGTGAAGGGCGAGGCCTATTTCCAGGTGCGCAAGGACCGCCCGAAGGACCGGCCCGGCGAACGCTTTAAAGTGGAGACGACGCTCGGCTGCGTGCAGGTGCTCGGCACCGAGTTCGGCATCATCGTGCCGTCCGAGGTCCCGCAGATGGTGACCGTCGTGGTCGGCGAAGGGACCGTCGAGGTCGTGCCGAACTCGGGCAACGCGATGCGCCTGGAAGCCGGCGACGAAGGCGACCTGCTCAACGCCGGCGGCACCTCCGGCCCTCGGCCCGCGTATGCCTCGCGCCTGACCT
>JAHCJK010000280.1 GCA_026184295.1 Planctomycetota bacterium | reverse complement strand
CGGCCTTCAAGGTCCCCGCGCCCGGCCTGACGGTGATGGCGCCGGACCTGAACGAAGAAGCGGAACGCGTGATGGTTCAGAAGGGCTGGCTCGACGCGATGATGGTCTCGCCCGTGCACGCCGAAGAACTGCGCGAAATGCACGAGGCCGGCCCCGAACACGTCGAACACCACCTCCACGCGCACCACACGGGCCACATGGTCGCCTCGATCCTCTCGATCCTGGGGATGCTGGCGGGCGCGGGCATCGCGTGGCTGCTGTACGGCGCGAAGTCAGTCAACGTGGACGACCTGGTCGCGAAGAACTCGCTGCTGGGCATGCTGTGGGAACTGGCGAGCCAGCTCTGGTACTTCGACCGGCTGTACCAGGACGGGATCGTGCCTTTCTCGAAGATGATCAACAAGGCGCTGTACGTCTTCGACTTCGCGGTGATCGACCAGATCCTGGTGGACGGCTGGGCGTATTTCATCCTGGCCATCAGCCAGGTGGGCAAGTCGATGGACAACTGGGTCGTGGACAAGTGCGTGGACCTGTTCGGCATCGTGACGGGCCTGCTCGGGCAGCTCTCGCGGTCGCTTCAGGCCGGCAAGATTCAATACTATGTGTGTGTCACGTTCGGAGCCGTCGCGCTGCTGCTGCTGGCGCTGCTGATGATGCAATAACCGCCGGGATGTCTCCGGCCTGAGGTTTGGGATTCGGGAGTTACGCATGCAAGAACAGTTCTCGTTTCCGCTGCTGACGATGTTCGTCTTCGCGCCCGTGATCGGGATGGCGGCGATTCTGCTCGTGCCGTCCAAGCGCGCGGACATCATCAAGACGGTCGCCGCGGCCGCCGCGGCCGTTCCGCTGATGATCGGCCTGTACCTCTTCTTCGCCTTCCGCGACACCGGCGCCCTGCAGTACCGCGAAAACCTGCTCTGGATCGACGGGCTGAACGTGCACTACGCGCTGGGCATTGACGGGCTTTCCGTGCCGATGGTGGTCCTCTCGGGCGTCGTCGGATTCCTCGCGGTCGTGGCCAGCTGGGGCATCGAGAAGCAGATCAAGGGCTACTTCGCGCTGATCCTGATGCTGCTGAGCGGCATGAACGGGGTCTTCTGCGCGCTGGACTTCTTCCTCTTCTACGTCTTCTGGGAAGTGATGCTCCTGCCGATGTACTTCCTGATCGGCATCTGGGGCGGCCCGAACCGCGTCTACGCCGCGATCAAGTTCTTCCTCTACACGATGGCGGGTTCGGTGCTGATGCTGGTGGTGCTGCTGGCCACCTGGTACTGGTCGGACGGCTCCTACGCGAACGTGAACAACCCCGCCGAACTGGCTGCGGTCAACGCCGCCAAGGAAAGCGTGGTTGCGCTGCGCGCCGGGGCCTTCGACCGGCTGGCCATGATCGATCCGGACATCACGCGCGTCCCGGCCCGCCTCAAGCGCGCGGTGCTCGCGCAGGACGGCGTCGCCTGGGCCGGCAACGTGGACCGCGACCTGATCAACGCCAAGGACCTGAAGCTGCGCCTCGACAACCTGCCGCCCACCATCGACGGCGACAAGCACAAAGTCGAACTCGAAAAGGCCCAGTTGCTCCTGACCGTGAAGCTGGAACGCACCTTCAGCCTGACGGAACTGAAGGAACGCTACCTGCTCTTCACCGGGTCCTTCAAGCTCTTCGAATTCCTGCGCCCGCTGCCCTTCGCGGCGCTGATGTTCGTCTTCCTGTACGTGGCCTTCGCGATCAAGGTGCCGGTCTTCCCGTTCCACACCTGGCTGCCCTGGGCGCACGTCGAAGCGCCGACGGCGATCTCGGTGATCCTGGCCGGCATCCTGCTGAAGATGGGCGTCTACGGCTTCCTGCGCATCTCGTTCGGGCTCTTCCCGACCGAGGCGGTGCACTTCGCGGTGCCGATGGCGGTCTTCGGCGTCTTCAACATCCTGTACGGCGCGTGCTGCGCGATGGCGCAGGACGACATGAAGAAGCTGGTCGCGTACTCCTCGGTCTCGCACATGGGCTTCTGCATGCTGGGCATGGCGGCGATGACGACGTGGGGCATGACGGGCTCGGTCCTGCAGATGTTCAACCACGGGACCTCGACGAGCATGATGTTCCTGCTGGTGGGCGTGATCTACGACCGCGCGCACCACCGCGAGATCAACAAGTTCGGCGGGATCGCGAACCAGATGCCGGTCTACGCCGGGATGATGACGCTGGCGCTCTTCGCCAGCATGGGCCTGCCGGGGCTGAGCGGGTTCGTGAGCGAAATCCTGGTCTTCCTGGGCTCGTTCCGCTCCGACATGGGCAACTACTCGCGGCCGGACCTGTCCTTCCAGAGCATGACGGTGATCGCGGCCATCGGCGTGGTGCTCACGGCCGGCTACCTGCTGTGGATGATGCAGCGCGTCTTCTTCGGGCCGCTGAACGAACGCTACAAGGGCTACGCGGACATGAACGGGCGCGAGATGTTCACGCTCGTGCCGCTGGCGGTCATCGTGATCGGGCTGGGCGTGTATCCGCAGCCGCTGATCAACCTGACCAAGAACTCGGTCGAGAAGCTCCAGCAGCACGTCCTGCGCAGCAACGGCATCGAAAGCGCCGAACGCACGCTGAAGACGATGGCCGACCGCGCCGCGCCCGCGGCCCCCGCGCCGCTGGCGGCCGAACCGGCGCCCGCGCACGTGGAATCGGCCCCGGCGCCCAAGCCGGCCGCGGACCCCGAACGGACGTCGGAACTGGAACCGCAGCGCGGCGTGGAAGCCGATCCGGTGAAAGCGCGTGAAGTGGCCATGGCCGGCGAAGGACGCTAAGCGGGAACTCGAACAGGAATACGGACCGCACGCATGCTTGAAGGCTACTACAAACTGCTCGACCAGAACACCCGGCACCTGCTGCTGATCGTGCCGGAGCTGCTGGTCACGGCGGGCTTCCTGCTCGGCCTGATCTTCGACTGCATCGCGCCCGAGGAACGGCGCAAGTCGACGGCCTACATCTGCCTGCTCTTCCTCGTCGCCGCGATGTGGGTGAACGTGACCGACTGGAACACGTTCGTGCACGAAAAGCCCAGGCTGGAACTGAAGCGCGTCGAGATCCCCAAGGATCCTTCGCGGCCGGTCGTCTGGGAAGCCAAGCCCGTGCAGTCGATGCGCTCCGACACGCTCTTTACCGGCATGGTCGCGCGCGACACCTACGGGATGTACTTCAAGTTCGTGATCCTGCTCGGCACCGCGGTCTCGCTGCTGATGGCGCTTAACGCGAAGGAACTGGCCGGGAACCACCGCGGGGAGTTCTTCCTGCTGCTCACGGCGACCTGCCTGGGCGGGATGTTCCTCTGTTCCGCGACCAACCTGCTGATGATCTACCTCTCGCTGGAGACGCTCTCGATCCTGAGCTACGCGATGGCCGGGTACCTGCGGCAGGACCGCAAGTCGGCCGAAGCCGGCATCAAGTACGCGATCTACGGCGCGATGGCCTCGGGCGTGATGATCTTCGGCATGTCGTACCTCTACGGCCTGACGGGCTCGCTGAACCTGACCGGCCCCGACGGCGTGGTGGCCAAGTGGTTCGAACTGCGCGCGACCGCGGCGCCCTCCATGCAGGGCGCGTACCTGGCGGTGCTGGCGATGGTCTTCGTCGGGTTGCTGTACAAGATCGCCGCGGCGCCCTTCCACTACTGGTCGCCGGACGTCTACGAAGGCGCGCCCACGACGGCGACGGGCTTCTTCTCGGTCGTGCCCAAAGCCGCGGGCTTCGCGGTGCTGGTGCGGGTGCTCGTGGAATTCTTCCCCATCGGCAGCACGGCGGGCTTCGGGTACCACCATTCGAAGATGGAAGTGGCGCTGGGCGCGATCGCGATCGTGACCATGACGCTGGGCAACCTGGCCGCGCTGGGGCAGTCGAACGCCAAGCGCATGCTCGCGTACTCCTCGGTGGCGCACGCCGGCTACATGGTCGCGGGCCTCTCGATGCTCGACGACGGCCGCGGCCCCGCGGCGGTGCTCTACTACCTGCTCGTCTACCTTTTCATGAACCTCGGCGCGTTCATGGTGCTGGTCGCCCTGGAAAACTTCCGCGGCAGCTGCGACCTGAAGGACCTGAAAGGCGCGATCCGCCGCGAACCGATGCTCGCCACGACGCTCGTCATCTTCCTCTTCAGCCTTACCGGGCTGCCGCCGCTGGCGGGCTTTACCGGCAAGTACCTGATCATGGTCAAGCTGGCCGAGCGCGGGAACTGGCTGATGGTGCTGGTGATCGGGTTGAACTCGGTGATCAGCCTGTACTACTACATGCGCATCGCCAAGGCCGTCGCGATCGATCCACCCGAGGCCGCCGCGACGACGAGCGAGCCCACGCCGGCGGTCTTCGGGTTCCTGGCCGCGGGCAAGGTGGCCGCGCTGGTGCTGCTCTTCGTCTACTTCAAGCCGGTGTACGACCTCTGCATGAGCGTGGTCGATCCGCTGCGCTGACGCGCGCGGGGTCCGTCTCAGCCCAATATCGTTTTGAACTTACTCGTCCAGCGGGCGCCAGACCGAGTCGCGGTTGCCGTTGAGCACCGACAATATCCCGCTTTCCTCGACGACCGCCGAGTAACCCACGGGCAGGCTGAGCAGGCTCAGCACGATGTCGCGGCGCCCCAGGATGCGGTAGGTCGGCGTGCGCTCCCACTTCTTCTTCTCTTCGACGCGGCGCAGGTCAGCGGGGTCGCCGGGCAGGATGTGCCAGCCCGAAAACCCGCGGCTGGGGAATTCCTTGCGCTCGAGCTTGATCACCTTGCCCGTCAGGCAGCCCTGGCCCATCACCACTTCTTCGGTGTAGTAGACCGGCATAGGTTTCTTCACGCCTGTGCGGCGGATCACGCCGGCCTGGCCTTCATGCACCGCGAACGGGATGCTCAGGTCTTCCTGCACGTCGTCGAAGGGATTGCGCCCGAAGTCCGGGCCGCAGATGACGCGTTCGCGCCCGCGGCCGCGCACCATCAGCATCGACCAGTTGAACGCCAGGCGGTGGTCGGGCGGGAACTCGCCCTCGCGTTCGGCCTGCGCGATCACGTGCTGCATGAACTCGCGCGCGGACGGATAGAGTTCCTCGCGGTATTTCAGCGAAAAGGTATGCGCGCCGCCGGCGTCCTTCAGGATCTTCTGCGGCGGGCCTTCCGGTTCGGCCATCGCCGGTTCCGGCGCTTCGATCCGGCCGGTGCCGAGCCACGTCGGACGGGCGGGCTCGATGGCGCGCGGCTGGCCGACGGGCTGCGGCGACCCCGCGCCGAAGCGCGTGAACGGCGCCGGGATCTCGCGCACGCCTTCCGGCGCGGCCTCGGCGGCCTTCGTCTTGCCCGGCACGCGCACGGCGTTGCCGCACTGGGGACATTTGACGACCTGGCCTTCGAAGCCGCGCAGATCGGGCCATTCGTGTCCGCACACGCATGCGACTGGAAGTGACAAGGAGCGCGTCCTCACCCTGGAAGACCGTCACGGGAATGCGGAGCATCCTACGCCACGGCGCTTTCGCTGTCATCTGTCAGTTGTAGATTCATACGCAAGCCGTGGGTCCGGGGAGGCACTTCGACGCACATGCGCTACGCGCTGCCGGTTCTGCGGGGCACGATCGAGAAACGCTACAAGCGTTTCCTCGCCGACGTGGTGCTGCCGGACGGTTCGAAGGCCACCGCGCACTGCCCCAACAGCGGCAGCATGGCCACCTGCTGGGCGCCGGGACGCCCCGCGCTGCTGAGCGAC
>JAHCJK010000028.1 GCA_026184295.1 Planctomycetota bacterium | reverse complement strand
TATGCTGTGCCTATCTGTTTGTAGTTCTCTTTCGGTTCTCGTTTCTTCGCCGTTTTTGGTTCTTGGTTCTTTGCAGTTCTTTGGTTCTTAGCTGTTCTTAGCGTCTTTGCGTCTTAGCGCGAAAATATAATAAGGAGCAGTTCTCCGTGCCTCCGTGTCTCCGTGGTGAAAGAACGGCTTACGCACGCCAGCGCGCCTCGTACAGGTCGTAGAGCTTGAAGAGCGCTTCGCGGAGGTCGCCGCGGGTCTGGGCGAGGGCGGCGGCGACGTCGGCGGGGGTGGTCAGGCGGGCGGCGTGGGGGCTCTGGGCGAGCACGGCGGCGGCGACGCGCTGGGCGAGGGCTTCGTCGGCGCGGGTCCGGTAGAGCACCGGGAGGCCGAGCGCGCGGTGGCTCGTCGCGAGCAGCCCGAGGCGGCGAATGCGGCAGCGCAGGCGCAGCGCGTACCAGGCGGGGCGCGCGAGCTGTTCGGCGCCGTCGAGGATCAGGACGGGCGGCAGGGGGGTGGCCGGGCAGGAGGCGGGCGCGCGGCCCGGGTGGCGTTCGCGCAGCAGGTCCGCGGCGGGCAGGCGGAAACGCTCGCCGCCATCGCGCAGGGTGACGGTCTCGGTGCGCAGGCCGCGGGCGGCGGCGGCGGCTTCGAGCGCGCGCAGGAGCGTGGTCTTGCCGGTGCCGTGCGGGCCGACGATTTCGCCGCGCGCGCCGGCGGCGAGGAAGGCGTTCAGGAGTTCGTCGGCGGAGGCCGCGCCTTGTTCGGCTTCGAAGAAGAAGGCGACGCGCCCCGGCGCGTGGAAGCGCGTGGCGAAGGGGTTGACGGCGGCGCCGTGGGCGAGCGCGGTCATGTCTCCTGCCCCTGCTTGCGGTGCGCCGGCCAGAGGCGGAAGTTCTGTTCCGCGGCGACGTCCGGGCCTTCCTTCGGGTAGATGCGCACGCGCACGGCCCAGCGGATCTTCACGATCTTGCCGTCGTAGGACCACGGTTCGCCCGGCAGCACGACGCTGAACGGAAAGGCCGTCTGCGCGTCCAGTTCGCCGTCTTCGGCGTACGTCTGGCAGAAGATCACGCCTTCGTCGGTGTCGCCCTTGCCCATCGTGTACCAGAGCACGCTCACTTCGGCGCGCTTGACCGGCACGGCCAGGATGCTGTTGAGGCGGAACCCGCCGCTCAGCGTCTGCCCGGGGTTCAGGACCATGTCCTTGTCCTCGAGCAGGATTTCGACCTGCGAGACGTCGATGCTCATGCGTGGCCCTCCGTTTCGGGCGCGGCCAGCACGCGGATGGGATAGCTGCGCTTGAAGTCGGGCCAGCGCTGGATGTCGCCGCGCACTTCCACGAACCAGCGGACCTCGTTGTGCGGCGACTTGAACGTATGCATCGCTTCCGCGGGCACGCGCGCGCGGATGCGCAGTTCTTCCGAGCCCGCGCCGGTGACCGTCAGGTTGTGCTTCGCGCCGAGTTTCTCCTCGAGCAGGCGTTCGCTGTCGGTGCGGGTGTTGGTGCCCTGGCGGTAGGTGGCTTTCTCTTCGCAGACGAGCCAGACCGAGAGTTCGTTCATCGCCATGTGCCCGTGCTGCGCGACGCTGATCTCGAATTCCTCGCCCGGCAGCGGCTGGTAGCTGGAGACTTCGACGGCGGTCTCGCCCACGCCCCACCCGATCATCGCCTGCCAGGCGGCCGCGGCGAGCATCCCCAGGCCGACGAGCACGAAGAGGCCGAGGAAGACGATGCCCATCCAGTCCTTGCCCGACCACATCCCGATCCAGACCGCCCCGGTGATGCCGGTCCAGACGAGCCCGAAGCAGCCCAGGCCCAGCGCGGCCAGGCGTTCGGTCTGGTCCTGGGCGAGCTTGTACGGCAGGCGCGTGCCCGGCGTCGCCTTGGCCTGCGAGAGCAGCGCCACGGCCTGCTCGGCCGCCTGGCGCTTCGTCCCTTTGTTCAGGAACGCCTCGCGTTCGGGCGAGGGCGCCGCGCCGGCGCGGAAGCGGCTGCGGATCACCCAGATCGTCCCGAAAAAGCCCACGCCCGCGAACGGCAGCGGGAAGAGCAGCCAGAGCAGGTTCCAGGCGCTGGGCTTGGCCAGCACCGCCTTGTGCGGATCGCCGGGATCGTACCAGCACGGGTACGTCCCGTTGACTTTGAAGGCCTTCACGATCGCGTTGTTGCTGTCGTGACTGCTCGTCGCCACGTCCGCGCCGTCGTAGCCCTTGGCCGCGTAGCGCCCTTCGTCGCCGCGGTTGCGCGGGTCGTGGGGCACGATCACTTCGAATTCGAACTCCGGCCGGTACGTCGTCCCGTCGCTGTCGCTGTTGGTGTGCAGGCGCGCGGCCGTGATCACGCAGGTGCCCTGCACGTACTCGCGGTGGATCCGCACGCCTTCGTGGACCTTGTAAAAGATCACGATGCCGACCGCGATCCCGGCGGCCAGGAAGGCCAGGAAGAATAGGATCAGGCAGCCCGGAGGCTTGCCGTCGGAGCCCGACTTGGCGGGTACGGGGGCGGCCATGGCGCTAGATTAACCTCCACGGTAGACTTCTTTCAATGTTGCTGGAATCGAATAATCGCCCGCCCCTATGGCGCCTGGTCTGGGAAAAGGTCCGCGAGGACTACATTCCGCTCCGCGCCGCGGCCCTTTCGTTCCAAACCCTGACCTCGTTCGTGCCGATGCTGGTCATCGTGCTCGCGGTGCTTTCCAGCCCCGCCTTTCTGCCCCAGCGCGAACGCGTCCTCGACAAGATCGTCGAACTGCTGGTCCCGGAGTCCCACCACGGGGCGGCCGTGGAAGAACCGGCCGAGCCCGCCGAACCCTTGCCGAAGCCGCCCGAGGAGGCCAAGAGCGGCGAGGGGGCCCCGGCCAACGGCGAGGTCCGCCAGGCGCGCAAGGAAGTGCAGGAGCGCTTCAAGGAAAAGATTCGTTCGACCGTCGGCAAACTGACCGAGAACATCGGCAAGGTCAGCCTCTTCTCGTTCCTCATCCTGATGTTCGTGGCCGTGATGCTCTTCCAGACCGTCGAACAGACCTTCAACGCGATCTGGAAGGTCAACGCGGGGCGTTCGATCTTCATCAAGATCGCGATCACGACCGCGCTGGTCTTCTGGGGCCCGGTGGTGCTCCTGGTCTCGATCTGGCTGACGGAACTCTTCAAGGACTACCCCGTCCTGGGCCTGTACGTCCTGCCGATGCTGCTCACGTCCCTGGCCTTCACCGCGTTCTACATGATCATGCCGCACGTGAAGGTGCGCCTGCCCGCGGCGCTCTGCGGCGGCTTCGTCTGCGCCGTGCTGTGGGAACTGAGCAAGGTCGGCTTCATCGTCTACGTCACGTACGCCGTGGGCATGTCGAAGGTCTACGGGTCGCTCGCGATCATCCCGATCCTGTTCGGCTGGGTCTACCTGAGCTGGATCGTGGTGCTGGCGGGCGCGGACCTTTCGTACATCGTCCAGCACCACCGCACCATCGTCGAACAGTGGGAGACCCGGCAGCGCCACAACCAGCTCATCAGCAACGCCAAGGACTGGGCGCAGCGCGAGGCCGCGCTCCTCCCGATGCTCGCCTTTGCCGCCGCGGTGGAAATCGGCAAGCGCTTCCGCCTCGGCACGAGCCCCGGCGGCACGAAGCTTTCCGAACTGGCCGACGCGCTGGAGAGCGAACCGGGGGTCGTCGAGCGCGCGCTCCAGCGGCTCGTCAGCAACGGCATGGTCGTGAAGACCGCGCACCACGGCGCGCTGGGCGGCGAAGACCCGCGTTTTCTGCCCGCGCAGGACCCCGCGCAGTGCCCCATGGCCGACCTGGTCAAGGCCTGCCGCGGCCAGCCCCCGCTGCCGGGCGACGGCGAGAGCTGGCGCAAGGCGCAGGAGGTGCTGCGGCGCGTCGAACGCGAGGGCGAACAGGGCCTGGCCGAGATGACCCTGGCCGACCTGGTGCCCGCGCCCCCCAAGCCCGCGTCCGCCAAGCCCGGCGACCCCGCCCCGCAGCCCGCCGCCGAACCCAAGCCCGCGCAGGGGCCGGCGGGGAACTGACGGGCTCGCGCTCGGCTCGCCTCGGCCGTTCGTGGTTCAATGCACTGAAATGCTAGTGGGATCGGGATGGACTGCCGCGCGTTTGATCGCGGGCGGGCTTCGGTGCCTTCTTTGGGAAGTACGGATGCGCGCCGTCAATACAATCGTATTTGAAGCGCCTGGCCCGGGGCCTGCCGGTTGGTCGCGTCGTTGATCTCGATCGAGGTGACGTACATCATGTTGATCGTGGTACGGTCGCCGCGCGCTTTGATCAGGTCCAATTTCTTGCCGCCGCCGATGGCCTCGAGGATGGCCGGGACGTCCTCCGGCGCGATCTCGAAATCGATCGGCTTTTCGGTGCCCAGAATGCGGAAGGAGAGACGGCTCGTATTGGGCATGGTGCGCTCCTGAAAGTCGGCGGGGTCGAAGGCGGAATGCGGGCGGGCTACGGAAGCGCCAGCGTGTACCGTTCGTGCGGCAGTTCGATGCCCTGGTGGACATCGTTCACCGGCGCGCCGGAGTCCCGTTGGAAGCCGATGCGTTCGAAGAAGGCCTTCGCGCGCAGGTTGGAAGTCCAGACCCACAGCGTCACGCGGGTGAAGGCCCGGCCGCGCAGTTGTTCCAGCAGGTTCTGCCACATCGCCCAGCCTTTGCCGCAATCCCAGTATTCCGGGAGCAGGTAGATGCCGTACAGTTCCGCGGGACCCTGGGCGTTCGCGTCCGCGTCGCGGCTGGGGCCGAGCATCGCGCCGCCGACGATCTGGCCGAAGCGCTTGCAGACGCAGCAGCAGTGCGCCGGATTGGTCAGGGAGTCGCGCCAGGCCTGCTCGAACTGGAAGGTAGAAGCATCCGAGAGCACTTTTTCAGGCAGCATGCGCTTGAACGATTCGCGCCAGACCGTCAGCGTCAGCGACGCGAGTTCCTGCGCGTCGTACTTGGACGCGGGGCGGATCTCGGTGGGCTGCGATACCAGGCTCATTTCGGCTCATGCCCGGTGGGTCTGGCGGAAGTATTCGCGCCGGAGAATGGCCAGCGCGAGGCTGACCGCGGAACTGGAGGCGCGCTTATCGGCCGGAATCTCCTCGGAGGCCGCGACGTAATGGATGGTGGCCGCGAACTGGACATGAACCGGAAAGGCTTCGTCGTCGCCGTCCACTTCGATCGCGTAGGTCCGGCCGTTGTGCGCGAACATGCAACCCGCTTCCCGCTCCAGAATCCGATACTCTTCCTGGCTGACCGTACTCATAAGATTCACCTCTTCCAACACTTACAAGCCCATCCGTAGCGCTTCCGCTTATGGAAGCATTTGTTTCTGCTAATGAGAGCGTACCTGGGTGGGGTGCTCTTGTCAACAGAAGCATATGCCTTTTACAGCGGTATCATGTGCATTGAATTCCGGCTGCAACTGCTATAATTGGCGGGAGCAAGGAGGGTGGCTATGGTCCGTTCGTTCTTCGACGATCTGCGGCGGCAAAAGGCGTATCACGAGAAGCGCGATCTCTCCATCCGCACCATCGCGGAAGAGACGGGGCTCTCGCAGGGCGCCATCATCCGCCTCAAGAACTGCAAGTTCGAGCGCGTCCACCTGTCCACGCTGGAAAAACTCTGCCGGTATTTCAACGTTAAAAGCCTGAGCGACCTGATCGAATACGTACCGGACGAAGCCGCGACGGACGGGAAGTAACGCGATTGAAACCGGCACGCGATATTTCGAATCGAAAATCGGGGTTTAAATCGGACGGGACGGCCTGAATTTTAGAGGCCGGCGGGGTTCATGATTTCGAGGTTTCGCCCAGATCGCGGATCAGCCACCAGTTGAAGACGCTCTCCCAGGATTCGCGGCCGTCCTTGAAGCGCAACTGCACTTCGTCGCCGTTCTCGGAGACATCCACCACAAACACCCCGACCATGTCGCGGTGGCCCAGGCGATCTTCGTTTCTGGGTTTGACGATGGCGTTGACTCCGGGCCGCCATCTGGGCTTATTCATGCCGCCACTGTAGACGTAAAAGCACCGCAAGTACAACTTTAATTCACATAAAAATGGAGCAAAAAATCAGGGCGTCTGCGACCTGATGCAGACGGTCCCCCAATCCAAAATCCGGATCGCCTCGCCGATCAGCTCCTGGCGCCCGGCGAATATCGACATGAATGCCACGGGAAAATTGCTCGAGGCCGCATGAACGGAAAGCGCGTCCTCCGCGCCCGGCTCCTGCTCGAGCGGGATTTCCTTTTGCGCCCGCCGCAGCGCCTGGGCGAACTGTTTGGCGTCCTCTTCAGCGATCCAATTGTAGTTGGTGCTGCAAAGGTACCCGTCGAGCCCGGCCTTGTCCGTTCGGATTTTCTGCTTCTCTTTGTCGGATAATTTCCGTTCGGCACGGAACTCCAGGCATTCGAAATTGGTCTCGACGCCCTGCGTTCGCCAGCCAAAGGCCTCCGCCATCTGAAGCAGCGCTTTCCACTGCAGCGCCGAGAGTGCGACCTCGCCGCGTTCGCCTCCGCTTAGAACAACCATGACAACCTCGCTGATTTGATGGCGCGTGCAGGATAACTGAGTCGGTCAATTCGATGGCACGCCGTTGGCAGACCTTCACTTTAGCATGCGTGAACGAGAATGCACGGTTTTTCAGAAATTGGCTCCAGGCACGGGCGGCGACGCTACCCCAGGCGGACTTCGAGCATCTTCTCCAGGAAGATCGTCGCCACCAGGTACGGGACCAGCGCGACGAAGACGTGGATGACGCAAAGCGACGCGAGCAGTTCGTCCTTGCCGAAGTGCAGCAGCGAGGACATGCGCACCGGCAGCGTGGACCAGCCCACCGGGTTGAGCAGGATGCTGCACGCGAGTTCGCTGGCGGCGAAGGCGTACGCGATCGCGAAGGCCGCGACGATTCCCGGGTAGACGAGCGGGAGCGTGACGCGCAGCCACGCGCGCAGGGGGCTCGCGCCCGAGGCCCGCGCGGCGTGCGTCAGGTCCGGGTGCACGCTGCCCAGGGCCGCGGCGAGCAGGAAGACGCCGAACGGAAAGAACCGGGCCGCTTGTGCCACCGAGACGATGTACGGGCTGCCCTGGATCAGCCGTCCCCACGCCAGCGGCAGGTGGTCGAGCGTCTTGATCCAGGCGAGGCCGTGCAGCGTGCCGGGCAGGGCCAGCGGGACGAGCGCGAGCAGCGCGAGCGCGGAGCGCTTCCAGCCCGAGGCGCGCAGGAGCGTGCGCGCGTACGGGAGGCCCAGGACGACGATGAGCAGCGCGGCGACGGAGGCGGTCCGGAAGGTGTTAAAGATTTCGCCGTCGATCCCGCCGGCGGTGGCCATCGCCGCGCGGTAGGTCGCCGGGCCGCCGGCCTGGTGCAGCAGCGAGAAGGCCGGGAAGCCGACGGCCAGGAGCAGGATGGCGCTCGCGGCGGCGCCCAGGCCCGCGCCGATGCGCCCGGAACTCGTGGCCTGCGCCGGGTCCCACGGCCCGGCGACGGTCGCGTGGGCATCGCGCCGCACGCAGACCTGCCGCAGAATAAGCACCGCGGCCGAGAGCGCCAGGAGCGGCAGCGCGAGCGCCAAAGCGCGCCCGACCTGCGGGGTGGACTGGAACGACGCGTAGATCTCGATCGGATACGCATTGCGCAGAAAGACCGAAGGGACATCGAAGTCGCCCAGCGCGAGCCAGGCGACGCAGGCGGTTCCGGCGCTGACGAACGGCAGCAGCAGCGGCAGGTCGAAGGCCCAGAAGCGCCGCCACGGCCCGGCGTACAGGCGCGCGGCGTCGTCGCGCGGGCCGAGCGCGCGCAGGCCGACGAGCGTCGTCATCGTCACCAGCGGGAACCAGCAGAGCGCGAGAACGAAGACCGAGCCGGCCTCGCCGTAGATCGTGAACGGGAGCTGCGGTTCGCCGGTGAACTGCTTCCAGACGGCCATCGCGAGGCCGCGCTTGCCGAGCACATGCGTCCAGGCGATCGCGATGATCTCGACGGGCAGCAGCAGCGGGATCGGCGTCAGCGCCGCGAGCACCCGCCGCCGCCAGCCTCGCGCGCGGTGCACCGTGACCGCGACCGTGACGCCGAGCACGCTGGCCAGCAGCGCGGTGAAGAAGGTGATGCGGCAGGTGGCGAAGAAGAGGCCCGTCAGGCGCGGCAGGTCCTTGGAGCCCGGCCCGAAGACGTCGGCGATGTCCGCGGCCCGGCCTTCGGCGAAAAAGAGCACCGCGAAGGGACCGAGCAGGAAGACGGCGCAGGCGGCGGCGAAGAGCGCCCCGGCGCGCCGGCCGGCCGTGTTCGCGTTCACCTCCAACGGGCCTCCCCGCGCCCGGACCCGCGCGCGCGGCCCGCGATGCCCCGGCGCCTCACTTGACGAACTCGCCCTCGATGAACGCCTTGACCTCTGGGAAGCGCTGCGCCAGCCCCGGCCAGTCCACGTCCATGCGTTTGACCTTCTCCAAGCCGAACGGTTCCGGCGGCCCCGGCACGCCCGGGCGCAGTGGCATCTGCGCGGACTCCGACTGCGCCAGCAGCGCCTCGACTTCGGCCGTGAGCAGAAAGTCGATCAGCTTCTTCCCGTTCTCCGTGTTCGGCCCGCCTTTGATCAGCATCGCCGTGTTGGGAATCACCAGCGTGCCGATGCCGTCCTGGTCGGGGAAGACGACCTTGACCGGGCGCTTGTTCATGTACGCGCCGTGCGCGTCGTCGGTGTCGGTCAGGCAGACGGCGGCTTCGCCGTCGGCGACCATGTTGCGGGCCATCGCGTTGCCGGGCGCGACCTTCACGCCGTTGGCCTTCAGCTTCTGGAAGAACTCCTTGGCCTTTTCGGGCCCGAGCGCCTGAAAGAGCGCCGCGGCGTGCGTGAAGGTGGTGCCCCAGAGCGGGCGCGCGATCGCGACCTTGTCTTTAAAGCGCGGATCGGCCAGGTCCCAGATGCTTTTGGGTTCTTCGCCGGGCTGGACGAGTTCGGTGTTGTACAGGATCACGCGGGCGCGCGCGGCGAAGCCGGTCCAGCAGTGCTCCGCGTCGCGCTGGCGTTCGGGCAGGCCTTCGGCCGATGGCGACGCGTACGCTTCCAGAATCCCTTCGGACTTCAGCACCAGGGCCTGAGCGAGTTCGTTGTTCCAGAAGACGTCGCATTCGGGGCGGGCCTTGCGCGCGATCAGGCGCGTCACGAGCCCCACGGTCTTGCTCGCTTCGGCGTCGGTCTGCACGAGCACCTGGATGCCCGTGCGTTCTTCGAAGCGCTTGATCACCGGATCGGCGTAGATGCGGTCCTGCGCGCAGAAGAGCACCACCTGCGGGCGCCCGCCGCCGCTTCCGCAGCCCCCCAGCGCCAGCGTGCCGAGACACGCCACGAGGGCGAGCGCCGGCGCGAGGGCAAGCATCGGCGTGCGCCATTCGAGTCGCTTCATCTCTGCGGCCTCCCCCCGCTTCCTAAAAGTCGATCTGCCAGCGGCCCATCAGGGTCGCGTCGTCGTTCAGCGAAGACGCTTCGAGCTTGTACGTCAGGGTCGCGACCACGCGCCCGCGCGGGACCGGCAGGGCGTATTCGAGCACGCGCGGCTGCCCGGGCAGGATCTGCGTCGAAGGCACCTTGTCGCGGGCCAGACGCGGCGGCGCGCGGAAGATCGCTTCGTGCGCCTGCACTTCGTCCACGTCGTCCACCTCCCGGCCGTCCTCGGTCTTCTTCCCCTTCCCCACCTGCACCGAGACCTCCAGGCGCACGACGCGGTTGTTGATTTCTCCCGGGACGCCGTGCCCCGCGCCGATGTTGGTGACCGTGACGGTCAGCTTGCCGTCCTTCGCGGCCATGGCCAGCGCGAGCGCCTTCTTCAGGCCTTCCACGTCGTGCCCGCCGTTGTGGAAGACGTGGCGGCGCGTCACGCGCACCGGCCCGCCGTCGGCGACGCGGCGCGTGACCTTTTCCATGTGGCAGTCCTGGCAGGTGACGCCGCGCGCGGGGTATTCGCTGGCCAGGTACTCCTTAAAGAGGTTGTGCGTGGCGTGGCAGTGGTAGCAGGCCTGCGAAGTCTTCAGTTCCTCTTTAAAGATGCCGCCGCAGACGGCCTTGCTCCCCAGCGTCCCGTGGGACTGGCCGTTGAGCTGGTGGCAGGTGATGCAGTCCACGCCGTCGCTGCGGTTGGCGTCGCGGAGCACCGGCGCGTTGGTAAGCCCGACTTCGAGCATCGGCTTGGGCGCGTGGCAGGAAAGGCATTCGTCCTTGGTGTAATTGATCGAGAAGGAACGGAAGATTTCTTCGGACCACGAGGTCGCGTGCTGGTCCTTGCGCCATTCGGCGTAGATCTGGCTGTGGCAGTCGATGCACTGGCTGCTTTGGGTAAACCGAACGGGCTTGGGGGCGAGCAGGTCCGGGCCCGGCGGGAGGGGCAATTGCGCGGCCGGCGGAATGGGCGCGGGGAGCGGCTGCGTGGGCGTGACCGAGGCCGTGTAGGCGAGAAAGCCCGCGAAGAGCGCGAGCAGGACCAGGGCCGCCAGCTTCTTGCCGCGTTCCATCCCGTTGGGGTCCTCAAAGTGTGGGCGATTCCCGCCGCCCGGGTGATCTCAAGACGCAAGAACCCCCAGCTTTGTCACGCTTTCCTTGCCAGCATAGGCCCAACCCCCGCATCGGCAACGGAACTCCTTGGTTTTAAGAGGGATCGAAGGTTCTGCATATTTCGCGCCAAGACGCAAAGAACTGCTAAGAACCAAAGAACGGCTAAGAACCAAAGCACAGCAAAGAACCAAGAACCAAAGAACCAAGAACCAAAGAACTGCAACGGCAACTCCAACAGATCATCCACGAAGGACACGAAGAACACGAAGAACTACCATACTAATCTGCTGTGCTTCGTGACCCTTCGTGTGCCTTGGTGCCCTTCGTGGACCGAATGCTGTACCTATCCGTTTATCCTTCTATTGTAGTCGTTCTCTTTCGGTTCGTAGTTCTTCGCCGTTTTTGGTTCTTGGTTCTTAGCAGTTCTTTGGTTCTTGCCGTTCTTTGCCGTTCTTCGTGTGCCTTGGTGCCCTTCGTGGACCGAATGCTGTACCTATCTGTTTGACGTTCTATTTTGGTCGTTCACTTTCGGTTCGTGGTTCTTCGTCGTTCTTGGTTCTTGGTTCTTTGCAGTTCTTTGGTTCTTAGCCGTTCTTTGCAGTTCTTAGCGTCTCCGCGGCTTTGCGTGAGAATAAAAAAACGCAGTTCTCCGTGTCTCCGTGCCTCCGTGGTGAAAAGGAATTCCGGCTTTCGCAGTTGCGGAAAGGTCCGCTTATTTGATACTTGTCTCATGGCCAAGGTTCCCGCCGGAACGACCCCCAAACGTCCCTCTTCGCGCCGATCCGCGCCCGTGGCCGCGGGCGAAGGGCTCTCGCGTTCGCGCGCGGCGGCGGCGATGGTGGCGGACCTGATCGAACAGATTCGCTCGGGCGCGCTCGCGCCGGGCGCGCTGATCATGTCGGGGCCCGCGCTGAGCAAACGCTACGCAATCAGCTACCAGACGGTCGTGCGCGCGCTGGGCGAACTGGTCGATCGCGGCTGGCTGGTCCGGCAGCACGGGCGCGGGACGTTCGTCGCGCCGCATCCGCCGGCGGAAGAAGGCAAGCCCGCCGCGCGCGCCAAGACCGTGCTCCTGGCGCTCGACCCGCGTTCGCTCACGCGCGGACGCTTCGGCTTCGCGATCGTGGAAGCGCTCGACGAAGCGCTGGTGCGCGAAGGCCTGCGGCTGCGCTACGCGCCGGTCTCGGCCGCGGGCGAAGCCGTGATGCTCGAAGAACTTTCCGCGGGCGGCGGCGACATGGATTTCCTGATCGCGTTCGACCGCCCCGCGTTTTTAAAGCGCGCGCTCGCCAACAGTCCCGGCCTGCCGGCGCTGGCGCTGCACGCGATGCCCGAAGCCCCGGGTTCGGGCGCGGCGCTGCGCTACGACGCGGTGCTGGTGGAAGACCACGCGGGCGGCATGGCCGCGGGCACGTACCTGCTCGAACGCGGAGCGAAGCGCGTCGCGTTTCTGGGCGGCCCGCAGAACGACGCGCGCGCGCAGGACCGCTTCGCGGGCCTGAAGGAAGCGCTCCACGCCGCGGGGATGAAGCCCGCCGCCGAAGCCTGGTCCGACGGCTGGGACGAACAGACCGGCCGCGTGCACGCGCGAAGCCTGCTGAAGAAGCTGGGGCTCGACAAGCCCGGCGCCGACGAACGCGCGGCCGTCTTCTGCGCCAACGACCGCCTCGCCCACGGCCTCTACGACGCCGCCAACGAAGCCGCGCTCGAAATCCCCCGGCGCCTCGGCGTGATCGGCTTCGACGACCAGGAAATCGCCGCGCAGCTCCGCCCGCCCCTGACGACCGTGCGCTTCGACCGCTCCGAATACGGCCGCCAGGCCGCGCAGCTCGTCAAGGAACGCCTCGCCGATCCCACGCGCCCCGCCCGCATCGTCCGCATGCCCGTCGCAATCGTCGAACGCGACTCCGTCAAATAACGGACAGCAGCAAAACTCAAGAACCAAGAACCAAAACTGCGAACAACCTGTTTCGCGCCAAGACGCAAAGACGCCAAGAACGGCTCAACTGCAGAACTACAAACCATAGAACGCAGGACAGCAAACGGCTCATCCACGAAGGACACGAAGATCACGAAGAACGACCACGCACGACGGAAGTACCAAAACTGCGAACAACCTGTTTCGCGCCAAGACGCAAAGACGCCAAGAACGGCTCAACCGCAGAACTACAAACCATAGAACGCAGGACTGCGACCGGCTCGTCCACGAAGGACACGAAGATCACAAAGAACGACCACGCACGACGGAAGAACCAAAATCTTCGAACAACTTGTTTCGCGCCAAGACGCAAAGACGCTAAGAACGGCAAAGAACAACAAAACGGATTATCCACGAAGGGCACGAAGGGACACGAAGAACAAGAATGGAGCGGTCGTGCGTGGTTCTGCATGGTTCGCACCAAGACGCAAAGACGCTAAGAACGGCAAAGAACAACAGAACGGATTTTCCACGAAGGGCACGAAGGAACACGAAGAACAAAAATGAAGCGGTCGTGCGTGGCAGTTCTTCGTGATCTTAGTGTCCTTCGTGGATGAGCCGTTCGTAGTTCGTAGTTCGTGGTTCGTAGTTCATGGTTGGGCAGTTCTTCGTGCTCTTAGCGTCCTTCGTGGATGAGCGGTTAGCAGTCCTGCCGTTCTATAGTTTGAAGTTCTGTGGTTCTGTAGTTATGCAGTTGAGCAGTTCTTGGCGTCTTTGCGTCTTTGCGCGAAACAGGTTGTTCGAAGATCTTGGTTCTTCCGTCGTGCGTGGTCGTTCTTCGTGCTCTTAGTGTCCTTCGTGGATGAGCGGTTAGCAGTCCTGCCGTTCTATAGTTTGAAGTTCTGTAGTTCTGTAGTTGAGCAGTTCTTGGCGTCTTTGCGCGAAACAAGTCGTTGGTTTGATTTTGCCGTTGGCTGTTCTCCGCGCCCTCCGCGCCTCCGCGGTGAAAAAAGGCTCGGAACGTCAGACGATCGACCCCGCCTGCGTCGTCTTGCGGTACTGATGCGGCGTGACGCCGAACTTCTTCTTGAAGGTCGAATGGAAGTTCGAGATGTCGCCGAAGCCGCTGCGCGCGGCGGCCTCGAGGACGCTCAGGTTCGAATGCTGCAGCAGGCTGGCCGCGGTGGCCAGGCGCGCCTCGATCAGCAGCTCTATAAAGGAGGCGCCGCAGGCTTCGCGCACCGCGTGCCCCGCGCGGCTCTCGCTGATGTGCAGGCTCGCGGCCAGGTCCTGCAGGCGCACGGCGCTGCGGTGGCGCGCCTGGACAAAGCGGCGGATTTCGACGCGACGGGCCACCTGCGCGGGAATCGGCGTGGTGCGGTTGGCGGCGCGGCGCTGCGGAGCCCCCGGGCGCGCTTCGAAGGCGCGCTGCCATTCGCGCAGGCGGGCGGCCAGCATCGCGGTCATCTCGAGCAACCCCAGGGCTTCGTCGTCGTCGACGGGCGGGGGGAGCGCCTCCGTGCGGGGCCAGGGGGTGGGGCGCATGGGCGATTGCGGATCGCGCACGGCGACGGTCAGGTTCCGCCCGGGCGTGCGCTGGCCGGCAAAGAGCACCCACTCGATGCGTTCGTCGCGGGTGTGCGCGACGATCCATTCGACCAGGCCGGCGTGGCAGATCTTCACCGCGCCGTCGGGGCGTTCGAGCAAAGTCGTGCGGGCGAAGCTCGCGTCGCAGGCGACGCAGGCGGGTTCGCGCATCGCTTTCACGGCCATGCAGAGCGGGATGTTGTGGGCGAAGCGGTCGGGCGGCAGGTACGCGTACAATAGCCCGCTCAGGTCGTGAAAGCAGACGTGCAACCCGGTGGTGCGTTCGAAGGCGCGGATCACGCGCAGAGGCACGTCGTGCTGGTCTTCCACGTCGCGTCAGACTAGCGTAAAATCCCACTTTATCAACGGAGAGCCCTGCGACCGGGCCGATTTTTTACGGTATAGAAGAAGCATCGATACGGCAGCTTGAACGACGGACGCAGCGAACTTTCCCATACCCTTCATCCCAACGGAGTTACCCGACATGAGCGACGAACTGAAACTTGCGGCCAGCCTCGCGGTGCTCGACCGCGCGGAACTCTGCGTCGCCGGCGGCGGCTTGGCCGGCGTGGCCGCGGCGCTGACGGCCGCCGAAGCCGGCGTCGAGACCGTGCTGGTCGAAGAACGCGGCGCGCTCGGCTGGGAAATCTCCCACGGCCTGGAACTCTTCCTCACGCCCGGCGCCAAGGCCCCGCGCGCGCTCCAGGCGCTGCTCGACGCGCTCGAAAAGCACACCGCCGCGAAGGACGGCAAGCTCGACCCCGTCGCCAGCGAACTCCTGCTCGACAAGATCCTCGCCGCGGCCGGCGTGCGCGTGCACTTCCGCGCGCTGGCGGGCGAAGTGGACCTCAAGCACGGCGCGCTGCGCGTGACGACCAAGTCCGGCCCGCTGGCCGTGCAGGCCAAGGCCTTCGTGGACGCGACCGAGAACAGCCGCCTGGCCAAGGCCGCCGGCGCACGCTTCGAAGCGCTCACCCCCGACGGCGAACCGACCCACACCCGCGCCTTCCTGCTCTGCGCCGTCACCCCCACCGCCGCGCTCGAATGCGTGGCCGTCGATGGCGTGCCCGAAGTGGCCGTCCGGCCGACCCTGTGGGCCAACGAAGCGCACGTACGCATCGCGTATGCCGCGGGCAAGCCCGAAAGCGCCGAAGCGCAGGCGCGCTTCGCGATGGCGAAGACGATCGCGGCGCTGCGCGCGGGCAAGCCCGGCTTCGAAAAGGCCAACCTGAGCCTCTCCGCGCACGAAGGCTTCGCGCTCAAGGTCCCCGCGCTGGACGCCAAGAGCCTCCCCGAAGGCCTGGCCGTCGCCGGCCCCGCGGTGCTCGGCCGCAAGCCCTCGCTGGAAGAACGCGCGCACCTGGGCGAACAGGCCGCGACCGTGGCCATGGAAGCGCTGCGCGGAGCCGTCGCGAAATAGGAACCCAGCCGAGCTGCCGGCTGGAAACGGCAACCTGAAAACGGCAAACGTCAAACAAACGGTAAAAAGCAAACAGCAACAGGCGCAGCAAGCCCCAAGAGAACGAGCAAAAGAGAACAAGCGAACTAGAGAACCAGCGAACTAAAGAACAAGAAAACCAGCGAACCAGAGAACCAGCGAACCAGACAACCAGCAAACCAGGCCCCAACCCCCAAAGGAACCCACCATGTCCCTGACCGTGCGCACCAACCAACTCCCCGAAGCCGATGCCAAGGGCCGCGCGAAGCTGGCGCTGGCGCAGATTCGCAAGGCCGGCTCGTTCGACGTCGTCGTCGTGGGCGGCGGGACGGGCGGGGCTCCGGCGGCGATCGTGGCCGGGCAGGAAGGCCTGAGCACCGCGGTGGTGGAACCGCAGAGCTTCCTCGGGGGGATCGGGACCGGCGGCGGGATTCACAGCTATTACCACGGGCTGCAGACCGGCGTGCAGGTCGAAATCGACGCGCGCACGCAGGCCTGGACCGAAAAGATCGGCGGCAAGGCCAGCGGCTTCCACCCCGAAGCGAAAAAACTCGCGCTGCAGGAGATGGCCGACGAGGCCGGCGTGCGCTGCTTCTACCGCAGCTTCTTCGCCGGCGCGGTGATGGACGGCGACGCGCTGCGCGGGATCGTGGCCGAAGGCGAAGACGGCCTCTTCTGGCTCGAAGCCAAGGTCGTGATCGACGCCACGGGCGATGCCGACGTCGCCGCGGCCGCGGGCGCGCCGTTCCTCTTCGGGCGCGAAGGCGACCACGCCCCGCAGCCGTACAGCCTGGCCCCCGGGCACGTGAAGAACGACTCGGTGAGCTTCCGCAACTTCGACGCGGGCTACGTCGATCCGACCAACGCGCTGGACCAGTCGCGCGCGCAGGTGCTGGGGCGCTCGCACCTGTACCGCCAGGCCTTCGACGAAACCAACCGCATGATCTACGTCAGCCCGATCCTGGGCCTGCGCGAAAGCCGCTTCATCGACGCCGAATACGTGCTCACCCTCGCCGACCAGCAGGCGCAGCGCGCCTTCCCCGACGTGGTCCTGCGCGCCAAGGCGCACTACGACAACCACGCGCTCGATTACGAAAACGAATCCGCCGACGCGCGCCGCTGGGTCGCGGGCTTCAGTTCCTGGCAGACGCAGATGTGCCACGACGTCCCGTACCGCGCGCAGGTGCCGAAGAAGGTCGAGAACCTGCTCGTCGCCTGCCGCGCCGTGGGCATGACGCACGACGCCCACCAGCTCTTCCGCATGCAGCGCGACATCCAGGCCCTGGGCGAATCGGCCTCCGTCGCCGCCGCCGTCTCCCTCAAGAACCGCACCAGCGTCCGCAAGGTGGACATCAAGCAGGTGCAGCAGCGCCTCGTCGAACGCAACGCGCTCCCCGCATCGGTCCTGAAGGGCGAAGGCCTCGGCACGATGCTCGAACAGGACGCCGAACTGGCCGCCGCCGCCACCAAGGATCTCTTCAAGCACTTCGGTTCGCGCCAGGAAGCCGCCGCGCTCTGCGAACTCGCCGCGCGCGGCCCCAAGGCCCACGCCGGCCTGCTGGACGTGCTCAAGAACGGCGGCGAGAACGAGAAGCTGATGGCCGCGATGGCCCTGGCCGTGCAGGGCCGCGCAGACGGCGCCGCCGTGCTGGTGCAGGTCTTCAAGAGCCGCCGCAACGACCCGGCCGAACGCAACCGCAGCCTGCCGCGCTTCCTCGCCGCGTTCTTCATGCTCGACGAACTGGGCCTGCGCGAACACGGCGGCGTGGCGCTCGCGCTCGAACTCCTCGCCGACGAACCCTTGAACCTCCACCGCTCCGTCGCCGCCGTGCGCGCGCTCGCCCGCCACGCCACGCGCGACGAAGCCCTCGACCCGATCCGCGCCGCGCTCAAGCGCCAGGGCGACTGCAAGCTGGTGCTCCAGCACAGCCAGGGCGCGCAGGGCACGCCGATCACCGACGACCGCCGCTTCGAACTCGACCTCGCCGCCGCCCAGGCCCTCGCCCAATTCGGCCAGCCCGCCGAAGCCGCCGCGCTCGCCGAACCCCACGCCCAGGACCCCCGCGCCCTCGTCCGCGCCTACGCCCGCAAAGTCCTAGCCCAGGTCAAGGAACTGGAGCCCGCGCTGGCGAAGTAAACCCCAGCGCTCCGTGCCCCAGCGCTCCGTGTCCCAGCGCCCATACGCGCCCACACCGCGCGCGCGTCCCCCCTCTCCCTCGAAGGGAGAGGGGCCGGGGGTGAGGGTGCAGAGGCTCCGTCTAAACCTACGCCTGCGCCCCCGCCCGCCTGCGCCTCCCGCCCGCCTGAGCGGAACCCCCGGTCCTCCCCAAGCACCGCGGTAATCCACGCGCACGCGGCGCATCCTACGCCTTCGCCCCCGCCCGATCCTTCACCAATGCCAGCAGCGGGTCGCCGATCGCGCGCGGCTTCGCCTGCTGTTCGGCCAGCCACGCGGCCAAGTGACCCTGAAGGGTCCGGACGGTTGCGGGTTCGTGCGCGTACAGGTTGCGCGTCTGGTACGGATCGGCCTCCATGTCGTACAGCGCGCGCGGATCGAACGAGTTGTAGCCGTGGTCGTCGTAGGTCTCGATCATCAGGTGGCGGCGCGTGCGGACGGCGCGCTGGATCGTGTACAGCCCGTGGCTCCAGACGAGGAACTCGCGTTCGCCGCCGGCCTGCCCGCGCAGTTGCGGCGCAAACGACTGGCCGTCGTAGCCGCCGGGCACGTTGCCCCCGCAGAGTTCGATCAGGGTCGGCGCGAGGTCCGTGTTGTAGCGCAGGCTCCCGCAGCGCGAACCCGGCGCGGCCTGCCCCGGCCATTTGACCACCAGCGGGATGCGGTGGATGCATTCGTCGGCGCAGACGTGGTCGGAATAGACGCCGTGTTCGCCAAAAGCATCGCCGTGATCGGCGGTAATGACGACGGCGCAGTCGTCGTAGGCGCCCTGGCGCTTCAGTTCGTCCAGGATCAGGCCGGCGTGGTGGTCTGCGTAGGCAATCGCGGCGTCGTAGCCCGTGGCCATGTGCTCGTAGTCGGCGCGGTTGTTCACGGCGCCGGGCATCAGCGCGACGGTGCTCTTGTCGTCCTTAAACTGCCGGTGCGCGGTGAACGGCCCCGTGCACTGCTGGTGCGCGCGAATCGCGGCTTCGTCGGGCCACGCGGGCGCCGGCGTGCCTTGAAAGCGCTCGGCCCATTCGGCGCCCATGCGGTAGGTGCGGTGCGGGTCCCACAGATTCACGTACAGGAAATAGTCGTCGCGGCCGGCGTTGGCCTTCAGCCAGCGCAGCACCGGCGCGGTCACCTCCGCGGCGCTCTCGGAACCGCCCTTCAGGTTCGGCGAATGGAACTCGGTCCAGCCGAACCCAAACCACGTCGCGCAGTGCCGCCAGGCGAAGTTCGAGAAGCAGATCGTATCGAGCCCGCGTTCGCGCAGCCGGCGCTGGAGCAGTTGTTCGGCGTCGTCGATGCCGCCGTAGAGTTTCTCGTGGACGTGAAAGCGCGAGCGCGGGCCCCCATGCGTGACCACGCCGTTGCGGATGCCGAAGCGCCCGGAGATCAAGGCGTGGCGCGAGGGCATGCACGGCGAATCGGAGCAGTAGTAGCGGTCGAAGCAGATGCCTTCGGCCGCGATCGAATCGATGACCGGCGACGTCGGGCGTCCGTAGCCGTAGCAGCCGAGGTGGTCGGGGCGCAGGCTGTCGATATCGAAGAGGATCACGCGCATAGGTCGGTTCCTCCTAAAGTGTGTGCTCACACGATTGTGCCAGCAAAGCAAGGCGCGGGCAAGCGGTAAGCGGTAAGCGCAGGCGCAGGCGCAGGCGAAAGCGAAAGCGAAAGCGATACTTTGGATTTTCGATTTTGGATTTCCTGCTTTGTTGAATACCTCCGGTCAATTCTAAGAACCTGTCGGGCTCACTTCAGTGAGACCGAATCGTTTGTTGATCCGTTGCTTGCCACCAGCTTTAGCTGGTGGGGTGTAGCCTTTTACTACCTGCCCAGCCGGCTTTAGCCGGCTTCCGATGTGTGGCTTAAGCCTTAGGTCGTGGGGAAGCAGGCTGAAGCCTGCTGAAGGATGTGTGTGGGGCTTCCGTCCACCAGCTAAAAGCTGGTGGCAAGCAACGGATCAACAGCAAGGTTCGTCCGCACTGAAGTGCGGACATCGACGCGCATGGCTAGCGCTTTTCAACAGAGCGGGATTTCCGATTTGGAGTTTGGATTTTCGATTCTTTCTCGGGATGCCGGCCGCTTGCTGCTCCACATCCCGAGCACAACACTTCGCTTCGCTACGTGATGTGGCACCCCCGGAACGGCTCAAATCTACAAGCACGGGCGTCTGGCCGGATGGCGTAAAATCCCGTTCATTAAAAATCGGCCATCCAACATCGAAAATCCAAAATGAAATGACGCCGGGCGGTGACGCACTTCCCGTTGCGCGATTTCGCTTCGCGCGTAAAACGCAGGCATGACGGATTCGCCGACGAACGACGCCGCGCCCATGCGCCTGCCGCTGGGGCCGTTCACGCGCATGGGGATCATGGGCGGGTCGTTCAATCCCGTCCACGTCGGGCACCTCTCCATCGCCCAGCAGATGCTCGTCGCGCTCAAGCTCGAACGCGTCTTCCTCATGCCCGCGGCGATGAACCCGCACAAGCTCGGCGACCAGGAGATGGTCTCGCCCGACGACCGCCTGGCGATGTGCCGCTTGGCCGTGCGCAACATGCGCGGGATGGACGTCAGCGACCTCGAACTGCGCCGCCCCGCGCCGAGCTTTACCATCGACACCGCGCGCATGCTGCGCGAGGCCTACGGCGGCGGCGCGGAGATTCGCTTCCTGATCGGCTCCGACAGCCTGGCCGATCTGCCCAAATGGCGCGAGGCCGCCGAGCTGGCGCGCATCGCCGATTTCGGGATCGCCGACCGCCGCGAGACGCCGCTGGCCGAAAGCGTGTGGGAGCAGGTGCGCGCGGGCCTGGGCGAGGAGGCCGAGAAGAAGCTGCGCGCGGCCGTCGTGCCGGTGGAACGCGTGGACGTCAGCTCCACGCAGATTCGCAAGCTGCTGCGCACGGGCGAGAAGATTCCCGGCTACCTGCGGCGGGACGTGGAGATGTACATTCGCGAGAAGGGCCTGTACGGAGCGGCCCCGGCCAAACGCTGAGCGCGGTCAGCTCGCGTAGCCGTGCGGATGTTTTTCGAACCAGCGCCAGGCGTCGGCGGCGATGGTGGCCAGGTCGCTGCGCCTGGCCGCGAATCCCAGCACCTGCTTCGCCTTGCCCGGATCGGCCACCAGCGAAGGCGGATCGCCCTCGCGCCGCGCGCCCATCACCACCGGAATCTTGCGCCCGCTGGCGGCCTCGCAGGCCTTGACCACGTCGAGCACCGAATGCCCCTGCCCCGTCCCCAGGTTCATCGCGCCGCTGACGCCGCCATTGAGCAAATGCGTGAGCGCCAGGACGTGGGCCTCGGCCAGGTCGGTGACGTGGATGTAATCGCGGATGCAGGTGCCGTCGGGCGTCGGGTAGTCGTTCCCGTGCACGGTCAGGTGCGCGAGCTGCCCCAGCGCAACGCGGTACGCGTTCGGGATCAGGTGCGTCTCGGGATCGTGGGCCTCGCCGATATCGCCGCGCGGATCGGAACCCGCGGCGTTGAAGTAGCGCAGCGCGAGGTAATCGATCTGCCCCGCCCCGTGGTAGCTCTGCAGCGCCTGCTCGAAGGTCAGCTTCGTGCGCCCGTACGGATTGATCGGGTGCTGCGGATGGTCTTCGGCCATGGGGACGCTTTGGGGCACGCCGTAGGTCGCGGCGGTGGAGGAAAAGACGAGGTTCTTGACGCCGTGGCGCTTGCAGACGGCGATCAGGTTCAGGCTCCCGATCACGTTCGTGCCGTAGTACTTTTCCGGATCGCGCACCGATTCGCCCACCAGCGCCACGCCCGCGAAATGGAGCACCCCGGTGAAGCGGTGCTGCTTGAAGCAGCTCTCGAGGGCGTTCTCGTCGCGCAGTTCGGCCTGGTAGAGCTTGAAGTCGCCGGCGGCGGTGAGCGCCTCCAGGTGGCCGGTGCTGAGGTTGTCCAGCACGACGGGAGCGAAGCCCGCCTCGTTGAGCGCGCGCACGGCATGGCTGCCGATGTACCCGCACCCGCCCGTGACGAGCACTTCCTTGCGATGCGGCATAAGCGTGGTTCCTCGAGTGAGCAGCCCTGTTTCATACCACGCGCCGCCTCCGGATTCACGGCAAAACGGCGCGACGCCCGCGCACGCCCCTTTTCGATCCGCCCGCCGCGGCTATACTCCTTTATAAGGAGCATCCGCGTGAGAAGCAGCGTGCTTGCGATCGTTCTGGTGTCGGCCCTGGCCGCGCGCGCCGAAGAGCCCGCGCCGAAGCCGGCCAATCCTTTCGCGCCGCGCGAAGAGGCCGCCAACCCCGACGCGCGCCCCGGCACGCTGGAACTCTCCGACGGGACCAAGCGGACCGGGACGATCTCCATGACGCTCGGCGCCAAGGTCGAACTCTTCGTGGAGAAGACCAAGGAGTTCAGGCAGTACGCGCTGAAGGACCTGTCGCGCATCGCGTTCGAGATCGAGCAGGAGACCGAAGAGAAGGAGTGGCGCTGGAAGGAAGGCGGGAGCGACGAGAAGATCTACACGGGGCGCTCGTACTTCGACCGAAAATACCGCATGAAGGTGACGCTCGCCGACGGCAAGACCGTGGTGGCCGGGCACAGCAAGGGCGCGCCGATCTTCGTCAAGACGCCCGGGCAGGACTACCGCTACATCCTGCGCCACGACCAGCGCGGCGAATACGGGCAGAAGGCCGCCGAGATCGTTTACGTGAAATCGGTTGTTTTCGATCCGCCCGCGGACGGGAAAAAATGAGCGCGATGGCCGACCCCGAACCGTTCGATCCCTCGCCGCGCAAGCGCGCGCTGCCCCGCAACAAAAAGCAGGCCGAGATCGAGGCGCGCGAGGAGGCCGCCTCGCGCATGGCCTACATCGGCACGCTGGCCTCGGGCCTGGCCCACGAAATCCGCAGCCCGCTCAACGCCATGAAGCTGAACCTGGGCCTGCTGCTCGAAATGCTCCCGCACGTCGAGGAAGGCAAGCGCGCGGAGTTCGAACGCAGCCTGCGCCTGATCGACCGCGAGACCGACGGATTGCAGGAACTGCTCACCGAGTTCCTCGCGTTCGCGCGCCCGCCGCGCATGCAGATGCTGGCCACCGACATCAACGACCTGGTCTCGCAGACCGTGGAACTGGTCGCGCCCGAATGCCGGCTGAAGCACATCGAGGTCGTGAAGGATTTCCAGAAGGACATCTACCCCGTCGCGCTGGACCAGCACCAGTTCGGCCGCGGCGTCCTGCTGAACCTGCTCACCAACGCGCGCGAACAGTTGAAGGAACACGGCACGATCACCCTGCGCACGCGCGAGACCGCCGAGCATGTCGAACTGCGCGTCGAGGACAACGGGGGCGGCGTGAAACCCGAGGACGAGGGGAAGGTCTTCGACCTCTTTTTTTCCACCAAGGACCACGGGACGGGCCTGGGCCTGCCGATCGCGCGGCGCATCGTCCAGGAACACGGCGGCGAACTGGCGCTCGAGAACCACCCCGGCAAGGGCGCGACCTTCGTCATCCGCCTGCCGAAGAGCAAGATTCTCGAATACAAGAAGTGACTACTTCGGCGCTTTTTCCGGCTGCGCTTCCCAGCGCTTCGACGATTCGAGCAGGCTCTCGATCACCTCGGGGCCCGGCGGATCGACCGTGATCGGGACGTCGAACTTGATGCCCATGGAAGCGTACTTCTTGAACGGGCTGCCCTCGCCGAGCATCCCGACCTTCAGGTTGCCGGGGTGCATGCCCAGCAGCACGGCCTGCTTCTGCGCCTCCTCGCCCATCACGAAATCGTAAAAGGCCTTCGCGCCCTCGCGCTGCGCCGGGGCGCTCCACGGCACCTCCAGGATGTAAAACGGGTTGTCGTTCCACATGTTGATCTCGGGATAGCTGACGACCAGTTCGCGACCGCGCCCCTCGGCGTCGGCGATCGTCGAGATCACCTGGCTCTCGTTCTCGAAGACGCCGTCGTAGGCCGACGGCCCGCGCAGGATCATGTCCTTCAGCACGCCCACGCCCAGCGCGCGGTTGCGCAGCATCGGCGCGAAGGCTTTCGCCCAGGCCTGGAATTCCTCCGAGGCGACGTCCTCCAGCGTGAGCGGCCGGTCCTTGACCTTTTTGAAGGCGTGGGCCATCAGCATCAGCGCCGCCTGCCCGCTGGCATGGTGGGCCGGGCTGGGGATGGCGAAGGTGAAGGCGCCCCAGTCCTCCTTGGCGGCGATCTCCTTCCAGCCCCCGCCCGCCGCGGCGGCCTTATGCAGCGTCTCGAAGCCGACTTCGCCGTACTTGGCCTTGAACGCCTCGTGGCGGTCCTTGAACATCACGAAGACCATGGGCGAAAGCACCACGTCGTCGCCGACGAACGCGAAAAGGGACTTGCCGCCGTTCTGCGCTTTCCACCGGCTGTTCACCAGTTCCTGGTCGGCGCAGTTGCCGGGAAACCACACGTGGACGCGCTCGTCCTTGGCCAGGATGGCGTTCATCGCGTCCACCGCCGGCATGCGCATCGGTTCAAGCTCGTACTGGGTGCCGGCGGGCGTCTGCGCGAACTTCTCGCACAGCCACTTCATCCACTCTTCCTTCTCGAATCCGTAGGCGATGCCGACCTTGATCTTGGCCGGAGCCGCCGGCGCGCCGCCGCCGGACCTCTTGGCATCGCTACCGTTGTCGTGCTTCTCGCCGAAGAAGTTCCACGCGGCCACGCCCACCAGCAGCACAACGACCACAGCCACCAGCACCCCGGCGCCGCGCTTGGGAGCCGGCTGCCCGGGCGACGAGGCCGGCAGGCCCGGGCCCGTGGGCACGCCCGGCTTCGACCCCGGAGGCGGCGTCGCGCCCGAACCGCTGTCCGTCGGGCGCACGGCCAAGCCGACTTCGGAAGCCTTCTGCAGATTCTCGAGCGTCTGGATCGCCTGGAGCTGCGAGTCTTCCGGAGCGGCGGCGTTGGCGCGGCAGAGCTTCAGCGCCTGGAGCAGCGCGCTCGCGTCCACGAAGCGCTTGGTGGGATCCTTGTCGAGGCACTTGTCGAGCAGTTCGGAGGTCACGCGCGAGACGTCGGGGCGGATCTCGCGCAGCGGCTGGTGCGGCTTCTGCAGCGTCGCGTAGATCGTCTCGGTGGTCGTCTCGCCTTTGAACGGCGAACTGCCGCCCAGCAGCGCGTACAGCGTCGCGCCCATGGAAAAGACGTCGGCCGGCTTGCCGGCCTTGCGCGCGTTCAGGGCCTGCTCGGGGGCCATGTACCCCGGCGTGCCCATCGACGATTGCTGCCCGGTCAGCGTCGGACCGCTCTGGCTGTCCTCGGCGCGGGCCAAGCCCAGGTCGGCCAGCTTGGCGTTGGCGAACTGAAGCTTGTCGGTGCCGCGCATGCGCGGAACCATGATGTTGTCGGGCTTGATGTCGCGGTGGATCACGCCTTCGGCATGGGCCGCGGCCAAGCCGGTCGTCGCGCCGATCGCGATGTCGAGCGCGGTGGGTTCGTCCATCATCTGGCCCGTCAGCGAGCGGCGGAAGTCGCCCGCGGAGGTGCCGTTGACGTACTCCATGACCAGGAAGTACAGCCCGCCTTCCTCGTTCACGTCGGTGACGCGGACCAGGTGCGGCGATTCGACGCGCGAGGCGATCTGCGCTTCGCGGAGGAAGCGGTCCACCAGAATCTTGTGCTGCTTGGCAAGCGCCGCGGGCAGCACCTTGACCGCGACTTCCTGCTTGAGCATCGGTTTGACGCCGAAGTAGACCGCGCCCATTCCGCCCTGCCCGAGCTTGGCCAGCAGCGGAATCCCGCCCAGTGCCGGCGTCGGCCGGCCTTCGAAATCGATGCGCTTCACCTCGGCGAGCAGTTCGTCCGTGGTCAGGTCCTGAACCTGCACGGAGTAGTGCGTGCCGGCCGAGACCAACGTGGGCGCCAAGCCGTCCTGCGCGCCCGATCCGGGCCGCTTGGACGGGTCCTGCGGAAGAGTAGGATCGGTCGGGCCGGCCATGCGATGCTCCCTGGTGGATAGTTGAAAATACTCTTAGCAGGATACGGAGAAATTCGCAAAAGACATGCATTCCCTTCCAGGAAGTTTCACAGGTGCACGGCGGATTCTCCCGAAGATCGGCGCGCGCGGGCTCGTCCCGATGACGGGGAGCCCGGCTTCCGGCGCGGCGTATGCCCGCGATTGCGCCTCTTTCAGCGCCCGCGTAGCATGACGGCGGAGCCTCTAATGCACCGACTCGATATTCCGCAATCGATGAACGGCCTGCGCCGCCTAGCCCGGCGCCTCAGCCAGCCCGGCGAAGAGGTGGACCGGCCGCCCAAAGAGACGCTGCGCCCGGAGTTCATCGCCAAGCTGAAGCGCCTGGACCTGCGCGCCAAGGTGCTGCTGCAGGGCTTTCTGCAGGGCCTGCACCGCAATCCGCGCAAGGGGTTCTCGGCCGAATTCAGCGATTACCGCACGTTCACCCAGGGCGACGACGCGCGCTGGATCGACTGGCGCGTCTTCGCGCGCACCGACCGCCTGTACGTGAAGCGCTTCGAGGCCGAATCGGCGCTGCGCGCGACGCTGGTGGTGGATTGCTCCGCCTCGATGGGCTACCGCTCGGGCCGCAGCCACACCGCCGACGCGCCGGCCTTTACCAAGCTCGGATACGCCGTGACGCTGGCCGCGGCGCTCGCGTACCTGCTGCAGAGCCAGCGCGACCGCGTGGGCCTTTTCTGCATCGGTGGAAAACACGACGACCAGGCCAAAGGCGCGAGCACCAGCAGCTACCTGCCGCCGCGTTCCAGCAAGCACCACGTCACACGCGTCCTGCAGGTGCTCAGCGCGCTGCGCGCCTCGGAAAAATGCGACGTGCCTTCGGCGCTGAGCGAACTGGCCGGCAAGGAACGCCGCCGCGGCCTGATCGTGTTCTTCTCCGACGGCCTGTACGGGCGCTCCGCCCTGCTCGACAGCCTGCGCCGCCTGCGGCACCGCGGCCACGAACTCGTCTTCTTCCAGGTCTGGGACCCCGCGGAACTCGACCCGCCCGTCCAGCCCGGCGCCAGCTTCCGCGATCCGGAAACGCTCGCGCGCTACCAGCCGCTCCCGCGCGACGAATACCGGCGCCGCGCCCACGAACACCTCGGCGAAATCCGCCACGGCTGCCTGGGCGTCCCCTGCGACCACCAGTTCCTGCTCACGACGACGGCCTTCGACCGCTCGCTCATCAAGTTCCTGAAACTGCGCCGGCGCAAACACTGATGGCCCGCGCCGCACGCACGGTCGAATCGGTCTTCGCGCGCGAACTGCCGGCCCTCGTGCGGGCGCTCGCGCCCGAACGCATTCTCTTCGACCGCACGCGCCGCGCCCGCCGGCTTACCCGCCCGCCCGAACGCTGGGCCCATCCGCCCAAGGGCTTTCCGCCCGCGCACCGGCACCCGCACTACGAAATCTGCGTGCTGCTCTCGGGGCAGTGCCCGTTCCTGTTCGGCGACGCGCGCCGCACCCTGCGCCGCGGCGATCTGGCCGTGCTCTCGCCCGGGACCTACCACCGCGAACTCGCCGCGGAATCCTGCGGGCCGTACGTGCTGCTGTGGCTGACCTTTCACCGCGACCGCGCGGCCATGCACATCCAGGACCACCTCGGCGGCGGGCGCTTCGACACCCACGCGCTGCGCCGCTGGATCCACGGCTTCCCCGAGGCGCTCGCCTGCGTCAACGCCATCGACCTGGAACTCTGGACCGCGCAGCCGGGGCACTTCCACCGCGTGCAGGGCCTGCTCCTGCAACTCTGCGGGTTGTACGAACGCGGGCTCGCGCGAATGCCGGCCGGGGAAAAAGATGCCACGCAGGACGGCGAGGACGTGCAGCGCTGGCGCGTCGAGACCGCCGTGGAGTACGTGCGGGACCACTTCGCGCAGCCGCTGGACCTGGGCGAAGTCGCGCAGCACGCCGGCGTCAGCCCGGGCTACCTGAGCGCGCTCTTTTCGAGAACCCTGGGGCGGTCGTTCACCGATTTTCTCGCCGCGTGCCGGCTGGAAGAAGCCGAGCGCCTGCTCGCCGATCCCGCGCTTTCGGTGAAGGAGATCGCGGCGCGCGTCGGGTTCGACAATCCGTTCTACTTCAGCCGCGTCTTCCGCAAGCACAGCGGCGTCTCGCCGGTGCAGTTCCGCCGCAAGCTGCCCAAGCGCGGGCGCTAGTTGACCACGATCCAGGTATCGTCGGGGTTGTAATCGTTCTCGTGCCAGATGAACGAGGCGCCGCGGTCCTTCTGGTACACCGTGCCGGTCTGGTTGAGGATGAAGCGGTTGCGCCCGGTGCCGTCGTAGCTGTTGGGCACGGCGGAGATGCCGTAGCCGAGCGTCATGTTCCCGCCGACCAGGTACGAGCGCACGCCGCCGGGCGCGGACGCGCCCTGCGCGTTCAAGATCGCGAAGACGTAGCCTTCTTTCTGGCTCAGCCCCGAACCCGGCCCGCCTTGAAACGCGTAGGCGAAGGCCTGGTCGATCAAGGCCACGTCGCCGCGGCTCCAGTCGGTCTCGTACAGGCTGTTCGGGCCCATCGTCTGGCGCGCGTACTCCAGGACGCCGTCCTTGTCCCAGTCGGTGCGGCGGTAGATCTCCTGCGCTTCCGCGTAGGATTTGCACGCCGCGATCCCCGCCGCCTCGTTGGCCGCCATGCGCGAACGCATCATGTTGGGCACCGCGATGGACGCCACGATGGCGATGATGGCCACGACGATCATCAGTTCGATCAAGGTAAACCCGCGCGCGCGCATGCCGTTTCCTCCTCGGTCCAGAACGGGTTTGCGCCCGGCTGCACGAAGTTACGGAAAAACTCCGCCGCGGCCGAAGTCACTGGTGCATGTTTTTGCGCGGGAATCCGGTAACCTTCGCGGCGCTCACGCAAACCCGTGTTGGACCGGAACCATGGCCGAATCGCCTTTCGAAGACCTGCCCGACGCCGACCTCGTGCGCCGCATCCTTAAAGGAGAGCAGGCGCTGTACGCCGAGATCATCGGGCGCTACCAGCACCGCCTGCGCGCGGCCATTGGGTACCGTGTGTGCGGGCGCGACGAGATCGAAGAGTTCCTGCAGGAGACTTTCGTGCAGGCGTACCAGCACCTGGCGCGCTACCAGCCCGAGGCGCCGCTGTACCCGTGGCTGAAGGCCATCGCGATGAACTCCCTGAAGATGGAATTCCGCCGCCTGCAAACCGCCCGCCGCCGCGGCGACGACTACCTGCGGTTCGTGCAGCTCAGCCGCGTCGAAGACGAACCGGCCGAGGCCGCCGACGAACCCCGCGCGGAGGCGCTCAAGCTGTGCCTCGAACGGCTCTCGGCCCCGGAAGCCAGTCTGCTGAAGAGCAAGTACGCGGAGGGTATTTCGGTGCGCGACCTGGCGGCGCGCTTTAAAGCCACGGAGGGTGCGCTGAAGGTCCGCCTGCTGCGCCTGCGCGAAGCCCTGAAGGACTGCATCGGAAAACGCCTGGCCGGGGAGCGCCGCTGAGATGGCCGCCGCGCCCCCGCGCTTCGAAGCGCTCACCGCCGAGTACCTGGAAGGCGCCGCCTCCGCCGCGCAGCGCGAAGAACTGGCCGAACTGCTGCGCGCGGACCCCGCGCTCCAGGCGCGCTTCGTGGAAATCTGCCGCGTCGAAGGACTGCTGCAGGCGCACTTCGCAGGCGCAGAAGCCGAAGCGGCCTTCGTCCGCCGCGCCATGGACGCGCTGCCCGCGCGCGACCACGGCAACCGCACCGTCCGCGGCGTGATGCGCCGCATCGACCGCGCGCCGAAGCCCGCCGCCTGGCTGCGCTGGGCCGCGCTCGGTGCCGCTGCGCTGCTGCTCCTCGGCGTGGGCGTCTGGCTCGGGCGGAATACCGGGCAACCGGCCGTGCCCGTTCCGGGCGTGCCGGTTCCGCCCGGGCCGAACGTGGCGGTGAACGCCCAGGCCATCACCGTCGCGAGCCTCGAGGGCCCGGTGACGCTGCTCAGGAACGGCGCGCGCGCGCCGGCCAAGCCCGGCGACACGCTCGCCCAGGGCGACGCGCTGCTGACTGCGGGCCACGGGCGTGCGCGCCTGGTCTTTCCCGGCGGCTCGCAGTTCGATGTCGCTGGAGGCAGCCAGCCCGGCAGCGTCACGATCCAGGCCGAAGCGAGCGCCGAGGGCGCGGGCTACGAACTCCTGCTGGCCCACGCGAGCGCCGAGGGCGCCGTCACGCGCGGCGCGGGCCACGGGAACTTTGTGATCCGGACGGCTCTGGCCGAAGCGCGCGTGACCGGCACGCGGCTGCGCATAAGCGCCGACGCGGGCTCGGCGCGCCTGGAAGTCTACGAAGGCAAGGTGTACTTCACGCGCCTGGCCGACAAGCAGGCCGTGCCCGTTCACGCCAACGAGTACGCCGACGTTGCGCCCGGCGTGACGCTGGCCGCGCAAAAATCCACCGGACGCGACCCGGCGCTGTGGCCCTTCGACGCGCGCAGCCCGTGGAACGTGCCCCTCGGTTCGAACGCCGCCTACGCCGACGAGACCTCCCCGGGGCTCGACCTGGGCAACGGCGTGCTGACGCAGTGTGCCGAATGGACCCACCCCGTCTACCTGGCGGCGGCCGGCGACCCGGAAGTCCGCCTGATTCAGAATTCCACGGGCAAGGAAATCTTCCGTCTGCGCGCGCCGGCCGGCGCGAAGCCGGACTCCGGCGGCGGCGGGCTGATCGTGATCGACCCGCAACGGCGTTACGCGCTGGAGATGAACCAGGCCTTCTGGCGCGGCGACGGCAACCTGCAAGCCGCGTTCGCCAGCCGCGTCGATCTCCGCGGCTGCGGCGTCTACTCCGAACCGAACGGCGGGCGCGTCTTCGGCGGCTCGGCGCTGGGCGGCCTGATCCGCAAGGGCGAACTCGCGCGCGGCATCCCGCACGCGCTGGCGCTCTCGGTCACGCACAAAGCCCTGAACGCGAACGCGCCCGGCGGCAAGGCCTTCGTCTGGCCCGCGTGCGATACGATGAGCAACCCGCAGGGACGCTACGGCAGCGCCGGCAACGTCTACATGGGCACGCTGCTGGCGATCCCGCCCGACGTGAAGCTCGAAGACCTGGGCGTCGGAACCAGCGGCCCGGCCTACGAAGCCGCCAAGGCGCTGCAGGACTACGGCGCGTACGTCGTCGAAACCTTCACCGCGTCGCGCAAGAGCGTCTTCCTCTTCGCCGAGAGCGCCTGCGCGCCTGAACTCCCCGCCGACTTCGACGCGAAGCTCCAGAAGGCCATCCAGGCGCTGAAGGTCGTGACGAACAACGGCCCCGATGCGGTCGGCGGCGGCGGCACCCCACGCCGCCCGCTCGCGCCGAGCTTCAAGGACTTCTCGGAGTAAGTTCTTTTTTCACCACAGAGATCACAGAGGACACAGAGAACAGCCACGGCACGAAACTACTTTTTTCGTTCCGTTCTCTGTGTCCTCTGTGAACTCTGTGGTGAATAAGGAGCTACTCGCCCGGGATGCCTTCCGGGCGCTTCGCGGGTTCGATCAGGCCTTCCCACGGGCTACTGGCGGTGGCGTAGAGTTTCTTCGGGATGCGGCCGCTGCGCGCGGCCAGGTAGCCGGCTTCGCAGGCCAAGCCCATCGCGCGCGCCATCGCCACGGGGTCCTTGGCCAGGGCCACGCCAGTGTTCAGGAGCACGCCCTCGGCGCCGAGTTCCATCGCGATGGTGACGTCGCTGGCGGTGCCGACGCCGGCATCGACGATGACGGGCGCCTTGATCGTCTCGAGGATGATGCGGAGGTTGTTGGGGTTCAGCACGCCCTGGCCGGAACCGATGGGGCTGCCCGCGGGCATGACGCTCGCCGCGCCGGCTTCCTCGATGCGCCGCGCCATGACCGGGTCGTCGCTGGTGTAGCAGAGCACGGTGAAGCCGTCCTTCACCAGGGTCTTGCAGGCCTCCAGCGTGCCGAGCGGGTCCGGGAGCAGCGTCTTCTTGTCTGCGAGCACTTCCAGCTTGACCCACTCGACTTCCAGGGCTTCGCGGGCGAGCCGCGCGGAACGGACGGCGTCTTCGGCGCTGAAGCACCCCGCGGTGTTGGGGAGGATGATGTATTTTTTCGGGTCGATGAAGTCGAGCAGCCCTTCGGCGTGCTTCTGGCCCATCTCGACGCGCCGCACCGCGACGGTGACCACCTGGCAGCCGCTCGCGTCGAGCGCCTCGCGCATGCATTCCAGCGTGGGGTATTTGCCCGTGCCGAGGAAAAGCCGCGAGCGCAGGGAGTACTTGCCGAGCTTGAAAGGTGCGTAGGTGACCGCCATGCCGTGCTCCTTGACCGAACGCGCTACCCGCCGCCGACGAAGCTGACCACTTCGACCCGGTCGCCTTCGCGCAGCACGGTCGCGTCCCATTCCTTTTTCACGACCAGTTCCTTGTTCACTTCCACCGCGACCTTCTTCTGCGCCAGCTCCAGGACCGCGACGAGCGCCGTCACGGTGGCGCCGTCGGCCAGCGTCACGGGTTTTCCGTTCACCTGCACGGTCATCGCGAACTCCTTGCCTCCGGAGCATACGATTCGCCGCGCGATTTTGACAGTTCATCCGGTGATGTTGGCGGTTGAAAACTTGGGTTGTCTGGTTGCCTGGTTGCCTGGTTTTCTTGTTCTCTTGTTTTCTGGTTCCTGTGCGCTTCGCTTCTTTGGTTCTCGGCTCTTTGGTTCTTTGGTTCTTGGTTCTTGGCCGTAGTTGTTTTGCCGTTCGCAGTTCTTGGCGTCTTAGCGTCTTTGCGCGAAACCGCCGTGGTTGTGCGCAGGCAACGGGAAGGTTCGGAAGCGGCAAGGCGCGGAGCGCGCGCTAGAATCGGCGCATGAACTCGCCCGCCGCGGCCAAGGTCCTGCACCTCAGCGCCGCCGACATCATGCTCTACCCGATCCTCCGCGATCAGCTCGTCTTTCTGCGCGCGCAGGGCTACGACGTCCACACGGCCAGCATCGAAGGCCCGCTGGCCAAGCGGCTGCGCGACGAAGACGGCTTCCCCTGGACCCCCGTGCCGCTCACCCGCGACGTCGCCCCGCTGAAGGACTGGCGCGCGGTGCGCTGGGTCGAACGCTTCTGCCGCGAACAGGGTTTCACGATCGTCCACACCCACACGCCCAAGGGCAACCTGATCGGGCAGTGGGGCGCGCGGCGCGCCCAGGTCCCCCTCGTGCTCCAGACGCTGCACGGCTTTTACTTCCACGACCGCATGCCCGCGGCCAAGCGCGCCGCGTGGATCGCGATCGAACGCTTCTCCGCGAAGCACAGCGACCACATCCTTTGCCAGAACCCCGAAGACGTCGCCACGGCCCTGAAGGAAGGCATCGCCCGCGAAGGCCAGATCACGCTGCTCGGCAACGGCATCGACCTGGCACGCTTCCGCCCCGGGCGCTTCGACGCCGCCGAACGCGCCGCGTGCCGCGCCAAACTGGGGCTGCCCGCGGACGCCCTGGTCGCGGGCCTGTGCGGGCGCTTCGTCGCCGAAAAAGGCTTCCCCGAATTTCTCGAGGCCGGCAAGCGCCTGCTCGAACGCTTCCCTTCCCTGCACCTGCTCGCCGTCGGGCACAAGCTCGACAGCGAACGCGCCGGCGACCGCTGGGACCCGGCCCAGGCGGGGCTCCCGCCCGGCCGCTTCACGGCGCTCTTCGACCGCGACGACATGGCGGACCTGTACGCCTGCATGGACGTCCACGTCCTGCCCTCGCACCGCGAAGGTTTCCCGCGCGTGCTGATGGAAGGCGCGGCGAGCGGCCTGGCGCAGGTGGCCACGAAGATCCGCGGCTGCCGCCAGTGCATCGACGACGGCCGCACGGGGTTCCTCGTCGAGGTCCAGGATCCGGCGGGCCTGGCGGACGCGCTCGCGAAACTCCTCGGCGACGAAGCCCTGCGCGCGCGCATGGGCGAAGCCGCGCGCGCCAAGGCCGAAAGCGATTTCGATCAACAGCGCGTCTTCCGCATCGTGGCGGACACCTACGCGCGCCTGCTTTCGGCCCAGCGCCCGGGCGGCGAGACGCCTTAAAGGGAACACATGCGCGCGATCCGACTCCCTCATCAGCCCGTAATCACGCCGGCCTCGCACCCGTCGCTCGGGCGGAACATCAACGGGCCCTCGCTGATCCGCGTCCCGGACTGGCTCCCCCATCCGCTGGGGCGGTACTACCTCTATTTCGCGCACCACCAGGGCCTCTTCATCCGCCTGGCCTTCGCGGACCGGATCGAAGGGCCGTACACGGTCTACGAACCGGGGACGCTGCGCCTGGAAGAAACGCCCTTCCACAACCACATCGCCTCGCCCGACGTCCACATCGACGAGACGCGCCGCGAACTGCGCATGTACTACCACGGGCCCTGCCGCGGGCGCGGGCAATCGACCACCGTGGCGCACTCGCAGGACGGCCTGGCGTGGACCTCGCGCACCGAAATCTCTGGGCCTTCGTACTTCCGCGTCTTCGAATACGAGGGCTGGTGGTACGCGCTGGCCATGTCCGAAAAGCGCACGGGGCCGATCTTCCGCTCGAAGGACGGGCTGACCGGTTTCGAACCCGGGCCCGAACCGTTCCGCGTGCCGATCCGCCACAACGCGCTGATGCGCGACGGCGATACGCTGACGGTCTTTTACTCGGTAGTCGGCGACCGCCCCGAACACATCGTCTGGTCCACCATCGACCTGCGCGGCGACTGGCGCGCCTGGACGCCCACGCCGCCGGTCTCGCTGCTCAAGCCCGAACTGCCCTGGGAAGGCGCGGACTGCCCGCACGAACCGTCGGTGGCCGGTTGGGCCGCGGGCCCGGTCTGGCAGTTGCGCGACCCCGGCATCTACCGCGAAGGCGGGCGCACGTGGCTGGTGTATTCGATCGCCGGCGAACAGGGGCTCGCCATTGCGGAACTGGTTCCGTAGGCGCTTCCGCGAACCAGCGCATCCGCGCGCCTGTCGCTTCCTCGTGCTACGGTTTCGGCGCGTCCTTCATGCACTGGCTGCACGGGCGGCGGCCGCTCGCGCGCGCTTCCTCTTCGGACCGGTAGCCCTGGTAGTGCGCCGCGACGATGCGCCGGGCCTGCGCGCAGGCCGACCGGTGGAAGACCTCCCCGGAACTCGAGGCGCAGAACGGAAAGGCCGCCTCGGCCTCGGCGGAACGTTCCAGCCCCCACTGGCCGGCCTTGGCCGCGCGGGCTTCGGACTCGGCCGCGGCGAGTGCCTCGCGGTCGGCGGGGGTCAGGCCCAGGCCGAAGACGCGCGCGAGCCCTTCCTTCAGGAGCAGCGCCTCGACGTCCGTGCCAGGTCCGGCCGGTGCGCCGGGCTTCGGTTCGTCCGTGACGCGCACGCGCGCGACGACGCGCCCGTATTCGTCCAGAGGTTCGGGGCCGAGCGCCAGGCGGACGAAGCGCCCGTCCACCAGCGCGCGGTTGCGCGCGGTGGCCTCGGCCGAAAGCGGCGCGGGGTCCTTGACCCAGCGCCCGGCCTCGGGCGTGTTCACGCCCTGGTAGCGGACGTGCAAGCCGTTCTCGAGCACGATCGTGTCGCCGTCCACGACGCGCCGCACGCGGTAGACCCCGCCATCGGCGACGCGCAGGTCGATCACCTTCTGAGCGTTCGCGGGCGGCGCGGACGCGCCTTTTTCGAGCAGAAACTGGACGGCCAGGGCCAGGGCCGAGCCTCCGGCGCAGGCCAGCGCGTGCGTGATCACCGTTCGCATGAATTTTTCCTCGCTCGATAGCTTCTACAAATCTGCGCACCTGCGCTCCACTCTAGCGGGCAGCGCGCGTTCCCCAAGGGCATGACGGCGTGTTTTCACCGCGGAGGCGCGGAGTACGCGGAGAACGGCAACGTTGTTCACCACGGAGATCGCAGAGCACGCAGAGAACGGCCGGAGGAACAGGAACACTTCTTCGCGAAACCGCCGGTTCTTCGTGCAGGTTGGTGTCCCTCGTGGATCGGCTGTAGTTCGGAGTTCGGAGTTCGGCGTGGTGGTGGTGGTCGTGGTCGTTCTCCGCGTCCTCCGCGCCTCCGCGGTGAACAACGTTCTGATGGGACTACCGGCCGACTTTGCGTTCGAGTTCGTCCCAGGTGAGTTCCACGGCGAGGGGGCGGCCGTGGGGGCAGGTGTAGCCGCGCATGCCGACGCGGGCGTGGTATTCGTTCAGGAGCGCGGCCATCTGTTCGAAGGTCAGGCGTTCGCCGGCCTTGATCGCGCCTTTGCAGGAACAGACGTAGGCGGCCTTCTCGCGCAGGGTTTCGCGCCCGGGGAGTTTGCGGCCGGGGAGGCGGTCGTCGGCGACGGCGGCGAGCGCCTCGAGGATCTCGCGGACGAAGGCGGCGGCCTGGGCGTGGCGGAGGCAGGCGGGGACGGCGGAGACGGCGAGGGCGCGGGGGCCGAAGGGTTCGGCGGAGAAACCGAGTTCCTCGAGGACCGCGCGGGCTTCGTCGGAGGCGAAGGCGGCGGCCTGGGCCGGGGTGAGCTCGAAGGTTTCGGGGATGAGGAGGCCCTGGCGGTCGGAGCGGCCGGAACGGGCGCGCGCGAGGAGTTCTTCGAAGAGGATGCGTTCGTGGAGCGCGTGCTGGTCGAAGATCTTCAGGCCGGTCTCGTCCTCGGCGAGGATGTACATCCCGGCGGCCTGGCCGACGATGCGGAAGGGCGCGGGGCCGGACGCGGGCACGGGCGCGGGCGGGACGCCCCGCGGAGCCTCGCGCATCGAACGCACGCTGCCCGGAACGTTCGGCCGAATCCCGGCGCTCGAAACAAAGGCGCTCGTCGCGGGAACGGACGCGGGGGCGCGCCCGAAGGCGGCGGGCGCTTCGGCGGCGGTGGATGCGGCGGGATCTTGCGAGGCACCGGCGGCGGGGACGTCGCGCGGGCCCTGCCAGAGGTCGAAGGATGCGGCGGGTTCAGCGGCATCGGCAGGTTCGGCGGCCTGGGGGGCGGCGGCGGCGGCGGGCCGTTCGTCGAAGGCAGCCGGCGGCGGGGGCGATGCGGGGGGCGCGAAGTCCGCGAAGCGTTCGGAGCGGTCGGCGGGGGCGTACGGAAGCGGCGCGGTGCGGTCTTCGGGGACGGTGGGCGCGGGCGCGGCGGGCGCGGGTCGCCAACCCTGGCCGGAAAAGGCCTCGCGGACGGCGTGGTGGAAGAGGGCAAAGACGAGCCCCGGGATGCGGAAGCGCACTTCGGCCTTGGTCGGGTGGACGTTCACGTCCACGTCGGGGCCGGGGCATTCGAGGTACAGGACGGCGGCGGGGTAGCGCTTGGGCGGCAGGAGGTGCCGGAAGGCCTCGAGCAGCGCGGTGGTCATGGTGCGGTCTTTGACGACGCGGCCGTTTACGGCGAGGTAGATGTGGGAACGGTCGCCGCGGGCGCGCGCGGGGGGCGTGACGAGCCCGTAGAGCCGGTAGCCGCGGGCGCCCGGATGGGCAGACGGTTCGGCGGATGTATCGGCGGCGGGGCCTTCGGCGCGGAGCGGCACGAGGCCGCGGGCGGCTTCGCGCCCGAGCGCCTCGGTGGCGCGGCGGAGGTACGCGTCGAGGGGCAGCGGGCCGGGCGTGTCGCCGGAAGCGGGCCAGGCGGGGCAATCGAGCAGTTCCTGGCGGCCCTGGACGAGGGTGAAGGCGACGTCGGGCCGCAGCAGCGCCAGGCGCAGGACGGTGTCGGCGCAGGCGGACGCTTCCGCCCCGGGGCTCTTCAGGAATTTCTTGCGCGCGGGCAGGTTGAAGAAGAGGTCGCGGACTTCGACGGTGGTGCCGAAGGAACGCGCGGCGGGCGCGGGGACGCCGGCGTGCCCGCCGTCCACATGGAGCTGCCAGGCGGCGTCGGACGCGGCCGGGCCGGGCGCCGGAGCCGTCTGAACGCTGGCCTGAACGCCGGCCTGAACGCCGGCACGAACGCCGGCCTGCGCGCGGGCGCGGTGACGACGGTCATGCGCGCGACGGAGGCGATCGAGGAAGCGCCTCGCCGCGGAAGCCGAGGGTCTGGAGGCCGTAGGGTCGTGGCGCTGCAACGAGTGGCGTGGCGTTCGACGGAGAGCGCCAGGTCGGCGCGGGACATGCCGCAGCCGTCGTCGGAGACGCGGACGAGGTCGCGGCCGCCGGCTTCGAGCGCCACGTGGACGGCGCGGGCGCCGGCGTCGAGCGCGTTTTCGACGAGTTCCTTGACGATGCTGGCGGGGCGTTCGACGACTTCGCCGGCGGCGATGCGGGATTTGACGTCGTCCGGGAGGACCCGGATGCGCGGTTCGGACGCGGGCGGGGAGGCGGCGAACGACATGAAACGGGATTCTTCCTTGTTTTTATACCTTTATGCGGCCCAGGGAGCCATGATAGTGGAAGGCGGCGGAAACGAAACGGAAAAAGGTCAGGGCAGGCCGGCGCGGCGGGCCTGCGGCACGATGCGCGCGCTGGAACGGTCGCAGATCGAACGGACGGCGCGCGCGAGTTCCTCGAAGCGGAAGGGCTTGGAGAGCAGCAGGCAGCCGTTCTCGACCCGCTTGAGCGGCTCGGCCATGGTGCAGGTGAAGATGAAGCGCCGGTGCATCTCCGGGCGGAGCGTCACGGCGGCCCCGTAGACGGCGGAGGCGCCGTTCTGCGGGAGTTCGTGGTCGATCAGGACCAGGTCCACGCGCACGTCCTTCAGGATCGCGCAGGCCTCGGCCGCCCCGTAGGCCTGCACGGAGTTGATGCCGAGTTCGTGGAGGTAGTCGGCGAAGAGGTCGCAGATGGTGGGCTCGGCGTCCACGATCAGGACGAGGAGGGGCTTGGACACGCTCGACCCTCCTGTGCCTGAACGCCGCGCCTGAACGTTGATTCGCATACCTAATGGTTTATTAAGCTGGACCTGATTCATACGATATTAGGATTCTTTCGTCAATACGGTACTTACCAGTATGGCGACCCATTATACCACACGTGCACGTTGGGTCTGTTTCAAAATGAATGACGCAAAGTAGCACATATCCATTACTTTACGCAAAAGGTATGTCCACGGTTTGCAGAAATGTGTTTGATAACCAGTGCGGAAAACGATATTTATATGTTTGTACGAACCGAAAAACTAGATCGGCTGGGAACCGCAAAAAGTGCGGCCTATCCTTTGCGGTGGTAAGCTATTACGACTCGGGGATTCGATCATGGCCAGTGCGTTTAAAAATCAACTTCGCAACCTCCGCACCAAGGCGGGGCTCACGCAGGCCCAACTGGCCAAGATTCTCGGCTGTTCGCCGCCGCGCGTTTCGGAATGGGAACGCGGCGTGCGCACGCCGAAGCCGCTCACGCAGGAAGCCATCATCGCCAAACTGAAAAAACACGCCTGACGGCTCGAACACGCAAAGCGTAAAGCAAACCGGCATGCCCCGCATGCCGGTTTTTTTGTCACTTGGCGCTGGCCGCGGGCGCTTCGGGGGCCTCGATGAAGGCGCCCTTCTTGCGCTGGAACTCCGGCAGCACGATCTTGCGCGACTGGTCGGCGCTTTCCTTCACCACGTCCGAGAGGATGTTCAGTTCCTGGATCAGGAAGTCGAGGCGCTTGAGCTGGTCCGCGGGCACCTTGGCGGGCGTGCCTTCGGGCGGCGTCATGCTGCGGCGGATCGCCTGGAGTTCCGTGTTCAGTTCGCGGAAGCGCTTGGTGGCCTCCTCGAGCTTGCGGGCGGTCTCGAGCGGCTTCTCCATGGCCGATTCCTGCGGCGGCTTGTTGATGATCAGCCAGGGCTTGCGCTTGATCAGGTCGGTGGCGTCCTTGAAGTTTTCCGCGCCCATGCGGAAGGCCAGGATCAGGCGGCGCAGGTCGGGGTAGCTTTCCTGGAGCAGGCGGTCGCCGGTGGAGAGCACGCCGTCGAGCTTGTCGGCGCTGAGCTTCAGGCGCGCGGCGAGGTCCTTGGCGTTCTTCACCAGGGCGGGGAAGTCGTCCTTGCTGTGCCCGGTGATGTAGTGGACGTCCTCGAGGATCGGCTTCACTTCGCCCTTCACGTCCACGACGGCCTGGCGGGCCTCGTCGGCCAGGTCGCCCAGGCGCTTCTGCAGGTCCTTGACGGCCTCGTCGGCGGTGGTGAGCGTCTTGGAGATCTGCGGCTGGAGGCCGCCGATGGTCTCGCCGATGGCGTCGAGGTCCTTCTTGGCGGAGTCGGCCAGGACGTCGATCTTGTCCCAGGTGGCGGGCAGGCGCTTGTCGGCGACGTTGACGACGTTCTCGATGCGTTCGGTGATGGTGTCGAAGCGCCGCAGGGCCTTGCGGACGCTCTCGCGTTCCTGCGTGCCCACCACGTCGCTGACGGAGGCGAGGATCTCCTTCACCTGTTCGATGGACTTGCCGAGGTTGGTGAAGAAGTCGCCCGAGATTCCCAGGATCAGGCGGTCCTGGTTGGGCTCGATCGCCGCGCCGTTGCCGGAGGCGATCTCCACGGAGGTGTCGCCCAGCAGCGTGGTGCTGATGCGCACCTGGTCGTCCACGCGGTAGCGCTTGGTGCCTTCCTCCTTGCCGCGCGGGGGGAGCACTTCCAGGGTCAGTTCGATCATGGTGCGGTCGGCGAGCTTCTCCTTCACCGCGGCCTGGAATTCCTCTTCCTTCTTCGCCTTGAGCACCTCGTCGGCCAGGGAGGTCCCCGCGACTTTCTTGCGCAGGTCGGTCTTCTCGGACTCGGTGAGCGGCAGGTTGTCGAGGTCGCGCAGGGTGAAGGGCTGCGGGAGCTTCTTGAGCGCGTCCTCGTTGAGGCTGAGGATGTGGATGCCCTTCACGCGCCCGACTTCGACGCCGTTGAAGCGCACGGGGGCGTCGGGGCGCAGGGAGGTGACCGAGGTGAAGACCACGGTCAGTTCCTGGCGGCCGCGCCAGATGCGCGAGGCCTTGCCGTAGACGAACAGCATGGCCACGAAGAGCCCCAGGCAGAAGGTGAGGAAGACCCCCGCCTTCACTTCCGCCGTCGTGTAGCCCTGACTCTTAGCCATGTTCGTTCCTCCGTGCCGGCGGACGCGCCGCGGCGGTTAAACCGTTCCCGACCCAACCCTTCTTCCCGACGTTTCCTGCCCGGCTTCCCTGCGCCGCCGGCCCTGCCCTGCCTGCATCCGGCCCCGCGCCTTCCGCTCCGCGCCGCACGGCGCGCGCGTCAGCGCTTGGGGTATGCCGCGTTCCCCGCGCGCTTGCGCGGGAAGGGACCGACGGACCCTTCGTGGACGTCGCCTTTGAACGGCGGAAGCATCGCCTCGGCGGCCGCGTCGCGCATCTGGTCGAGCGCCCCTTGCAGCGCGAGGAGGCGCAGGACGAGCCGGTCGATCTCGGCGCGCGTGACCGGCTGGCCCTGCGCCGCCGGGTTGTGGACGAAGGCCCGCAGGTCCTGGAGTTCCGGGACGACCTCGCGCGGGCCGCGGGCGCCGCGCTTGAGCGACTCGTAGGTCTCGAGCACGGTGTAGTACTCGTACTCGCCGCGGTCGCGCTTGCCGATGATCTCGCCGATGCGTTCGCGGATGTACTTCAGTTCGGGGCCGGTCAGGTTCTTCACGCCGGCCTTGAAGGCCTCGGCCATGCGCGGGAACTCGGGCTGGCTGCGTTCGGCCACGCGCCCGGCGTAGTAGTACATGCGGTCGAGGTGCCCGGCGAGGCCGTCGAGGCGCTCGGAAAGCACGCGCAGGTTCTGCTGCATCTCGCCGACGTGCGGCATGCTCTGGTTCTGCGCGTACGCGATGTCGGCGAAGATCTCCTTGGCCTCGGCGCGGACCTCGTTCTCGGCCTTGCTCAGTTCCGCGGCGACTTCGGCGAAGCGCTTGCTCAGGTCGTCGCGGGCGGAGTCGAGGCGGCTGAAGAGCCGCGAGTTGTCCGGCTGCATGGCCCCGAAGAGCTTGTTGAAGGCGTCCATGCCCTTGGTGGTCGCGTCGTCGAAGGTGTCGAGCTTCTTGGAGGTCGCGTCGGAGCGCTTCGTGGCCACGGTGGTGATGTGCGAGATGCCGTCCAGGATCGGCGTCAGGCGCCCGGCCGCGCGCTTGAAGCTCACCCGTTCCTCCGCGCCCACGACGTCGGTGACCGTGGAGAGCACGTCCTTGACCTGGTCCATGCTGCGCGCGAGGTTCGAGAAGAAGTCGCCCGAGTGGCCCACGAGGTAGATCTCTTCGTTCGGGTCCAGCGGCCGGCCGCTTCCGGAGATGATCTCCAGCCCCGCGTCGCCCATCAGCGTGGCGCTGATGCGCACGGTGTCGTCCACGCGG
>JAHCJK010000279.1 GCA_026184295.1 Planctomycetota bacterium | reverse complement strand
GGCCGCGCTCTACTTCGACACCCTGGCGGACATCGGCGCGGCCCATCCGCACCAGAAAATCCACTGGTCGCGCCTGAAGATGGGCGATTTCACCACCCTGCGCTCCGGCACGGTCGAACAGCCGGTGCTTGAGAAGGAACACGTGGACCGCATCGACTGGGGCTACCTGTACCTCGCCACGCAAGGCGCGCAGGACACGGTCGCCCCGGCCGAACGCGCGCGCGACGGCTTCGCCAAAAACGGGACGCTGCCTGCCCATGACGACCTGGAGACGCCCCGCGCGACCAACGACGGCTGGCCGGTGTTGGCCTGCACCTTCGACTTCGGTTCCGTGCAGGCGGCGGCCTCGCGCGGCTGGGTGCTCGCCTACGACGACCTCTTCGGCGTCGAACTCTTCCATCGCAAGCTGCGTCCGTACTGGCGCAAGCAGCACGCGGACATCGGGGCGCTGCTGCGCGCGGCCTTCGACCGGCGCGAGGAGATCGAAGCGGCCTGCGCGGCCTACGACGAAAGCCTGATGGCCGACCTGCGGGCCTCCGGCGGGGAAGCCTACGCGCGGCTCTGCGCGCTCGCCTTCCGCCAGTGCACCGCGGCGCAGAAGCTCTGCGTCGATTTCGACGGCAAGCCGCTGCACTTCCCCAAGGAGAACTACAGCGGCGGGTTCATCGCCACGGTGGACGTGCACTACCCGGCCTCGCCCTTCCCGCTGCTCTTCAATCCCGAACTGCTCAAGGCGGAACTCACGCCGGTCTTCGATTACGTGCGCTCGGGCCAGTGGCCGTATCCGTTCGCGCCGCACGACCTGGGCAACTACCCGCGCGCCAACGGGCAGACCTACGGCGGCACGGATCTGCCGATGCATATGCAGATGCCGGTCGAAGAATGCGGCAACATGCTCCTGATGGTCGCGGGCCTGGCGCGCATCGAAGGAAACGCCGGCTACGCGCAGGCCAACTGGCCGATCCTGGACCAATGGGCGCGCTACCTCGAAGAGAAGGGCCTCGATCCGGAGAACCAGCTCTGCACCGACGACTTTATGGGACATCTCGCGCACAACGCCAACCTCTCGGTCAAGGCGATCCTCGGCCTCGGCGCCTTCGGGATGCTCTGCGAGATGGCCGGCAAGCGCGAGGACGCCGCGCGCTTTACCAAACAGGCGCGGGCGATGGCCGCGCAGTGGCAGACGATGGCCGCCGACGGCGATCACTACAAGCTCGCCTTCGACAAGCCCGGCACGTGGAGCCAGAAGTACAACCTCGTCTGGGACAAGCTGCTCGGCCTGAACCTCTTCCCCGCCGAGGTCGCGCGCGCGGAAGTGGCGTACTACAAGACGCAGCTTCAGCCGCACGGCCTGCCGCTGGATAGCCGCGGGCCGCTGTGCAAGAACGACTGGGCGATCTGGAGCGCCACGCTGGCGGACGAGCGCGCGGACTTCGAGGCCATCGTCGAGCCGCTGTACCACTACGCCGATGTGGCCACCGATCGCATCCCGCTCACCGATTGCTACTGGTGCGACAAGGGCAAGGTGCGCGCATTCCAGGCGCGCTCGGTGGTGGGCGGGTTCTTTATCAAGCTGCTGGCCGACGAACACCTGTGGCGCAAGTGGGCGGGCAAGGCGAAGGCCTGACGCCGCGACGACATTGTTCCTCAGTAATGCCAACCGCGCCGGAGACCTCCGGCGCGGTTCTGTTTTGCGGGAACAAGTCGGCTTGAAAACCCCGCCGCTCGCGGCACGCTTGCGTTTTTGAAAACCAGATGCCCGGATCACGGAAAGGGGAGCAACCATGATCGGCACGTTCATGCCTGCGAAGAAGGCCAAGGTGGACCGCCTCGACTGGGGCAACATGAAGTGGCTCAGCCGGCCCAAAGACACCAAGGCGAAGAAACTCTGCGTGATCGAAGTGCTGCTGAAGCCCGGCGGCGGCCACAACTTCCACAAGCACCCCGGCCAGGAAGAAGTCATCTACGTCGTCGAAGGCGCCGTCGAACAGTGGCTCGGCACGCAGAAGAAGGTGATGAAGGCCGGCGACAGCGTCTTTATCGCCGCGGGGCAGGTGCACGCCTCCTTTAATGTATTCAAGAAGAACGCCAAGCTCATCGCCATCCTTGGGCCGTGCAAAGGCAAGGCGGGCTATGGACTTGTGGACGTATCGAAGGGCAAGCCGTGGAGCACGCTGCGGAGCAAGGGCTAACCGCATCGTCACACGCTGTTGACGCGCCTTGTGTAGAACGGTCCAAGAAGACTTGACGCGGGTAGTTTCCTGATTAGTTTCCTTTAAGGAAACTTTTGTTTCCACTATCGCCAAGGGGGAGCCATGGCCAAGGCCTATGTCGTCGGGACCTGCGACACCAAGCGCGACGAACTCCTGTACGTGAAGCGCCTGATCGAAGACCAGGGCGTCAACGCCGAACTTGTGGACCTGAGCACGCGGCCGGCCGGCACCGCGGGCGACGAGTACGTGGACGTCACGCCCGAGGAAGTCGCCGAGCACCACCCCGAAGGGGTGAAGGCCGTGCTGGGCCTCGACGACCGCGGCAAGGCGGTCACGGCCATGGCGGAGGCCTTCAAGTGCTTCGTGCGGACGAAGCGCGACATCGGCGGGATGCTGGGCCTGGGCGGCTCGGGCGGCACGGCGCTGATCGCGCCGGGCATGCGCGCGCTGCCGATCGGCGTGCCGAAGATTCTGGTCAGCACGGTGGCCTCGGGCAACGTCGGGCAGTACGTCGGCCCCAGCGACATCTGCATGATGTACTCCGTCGTGGACATCAAGGGCATCAACCGCATCTCGCGCGTGGTGCTGGGCAACGCGGCGAACGCGATCGCCGGGATGGTCGCGCACCAGATCAAGGCTGCGCGCGGCGACAAGCCCGCCGTGGGCCTGACGATGTTCGGCGTCACCACGCCCTGCGTCACGCGCGTCGTGGAAGCGCTCGAGAAGACCTACGAATGCCTGGTCTTCCACGCCACCGGCACCGGCGGTCGCTCGATGGAAAAGCTCGCGGATTCCGGGGCGCTCTCGGGCATCGTGGACATCACCACCACCGAGGTCGCGGACCTGCTGGTCGGCGGAATCTTCAGCGCCGGCGATGACCGCCTGGGCGCGGTCGCGCGCACCAAGCTGCCGTACGTGGGCTCGCTGGGCGCGCTGGACATGGTCAACTTCGGCGCGATGGACACGGTGCCGGAGAAGTTCAAGGGCCGCAAGCTGTACGTCCACAACCCGCAGATCACGCTCATGCGCACCACGCCCGAAGAGAACAAGGCCATGGGCGAATGGATCGCGAACAAGCTCAACGAATGCGAAGGCCCGGTGCGCTTCCTGATCCCTGAAAAGGGCGTCAGCGCCATCGACGCGGCGGACAAGCCGTTCCACGACCCCGAGGCCGACAAGGCGCTCTTCGAGGCGCTCGAGAAGACGTTCAAGCCCGGGCCGAAGCGCAAACTCTTCAAGCTGCCGCTGCACATCAACGACGACGCCTTCGCCGCCGAAGCGGTGAAGCATTTCAAGGACGTGATGAAGCGCTGACCGCGCGCCCGGAAAGGACACGGAGAGCCGCATGCCCCGCTTTCAACGCAATGAGATCCTCAAGAAGTTCCGCGCCATGATCGAGAAGCGCGTCCCCATCGTGGGCGGCGGCGCGGGGACGGGGCTTTCGGCCAAGTGCGAAGAGAACGGCGGCATCGATCTGATCGTGATCTACAACTCGGGGCGCTACCGCATGGCCGGGCGCGGCTCGCTGGCGGGCCTGCTGGCCTACGGCAACGCCAACGAGATCGTGAAGGACATGGCCAGGGAAGTGCTCACGATCGTGAAGAAGACCCCGGTGCTCGCGGGCGTCAACGGCACCGACCCCTTCGCGATCATGGACCGCTTCCTGCAGGAACTGAAGGACCTCGGCTTCGCCGGCGTGCAGAACTTCCCGACCGTGGGCCTGATCGACGGGACCTTCCGCGCCAATCTGGAAGAGACGGGCATGAGCTACGCGCTGGAAGTGGAGATGATCCGCCAGGCGCGTGAACTGGACCTGCTTACCACGCCCTACGTCTTCTGCGCCGAGGACGCGCAGGCGATGGCCGAGGCCGGCGCGGACATCCTGGTCTGCCACATGGGGCTGACGACGGGCGGGAGCATCGGGGCGCACACGGCGCTGAAGCTGCAGGACTGCCCGAAGCAGATCGACGCCTGGGCCACGGCCGCGCGCAAGATCCGCAAGGACGTGATCGTGCTCTGCCACGGCGGGCCGATCTCGTCGCCCGAGGACGCCGCGTACATCCTGCGCGAATGCAAGGATATCCAGGGCTTCTACGGCGCCAGCAGCATGGAACGCCTGCCCACCGAGACCGCCCTGACCGCGCAGACCCGCGCCTTCAAGCAGATCGGCTTCTAAAAAAGACGGGGGCCGCGCTTGCGCGGCCCCCGTACCATCCTGCGTCCTTCCGGCGGCGAGCTTACTTCTTCTCGAAGCCGACCAGTTCCATGACCATGCTCATCTGAGCGCTCTTGTTCTCGCTCTTGACCATCATGCCGGGGACGTCGTCGCTGACCCACGACTTGCTGGTGCCCTTCTGGCCCTGCGCTTCGTACTCGACTTCGACGGTCTTGCACTTCAGTTCGTTGCCGCTGACGGTGACGGTGTCCGTGCCTTCCTTCGGCTTCGGCGCGTCCTTCGTTTCGGTCTGCTGGACGGGGGTGTTGACCTTCTCGAGCTTCGCGGGGACGTCGCGCTTCATCGCCGGCTGTTCGATCTTCTGGCCGGCCACTTCCATCTTCACGCCGGTCTCGAGGACGCACTTTTCAGCGGTCACTTCGAGCAGCTTGATGGTGGTCTCGGAAACCGACTTGTTGCCCGCGACGTCGGTGGACTGCTTGTAGGTCACCCACGTGCCCGCCTTGAACTTCGACCAGTTCTGGTACTCGGGGTTGTCGATCGTCTCCGCGCGCACCACGCCGGCCATCAGGACCAACGCGAAAAGGGCTGCATACATCTTCTTCATGACTCTGCACCTCGTGAGGTTGTTTGCCCTCTGGGCACAAGGGACGGCCCCGAGTATTCACCAGAGAAGCGGTTCGTCTAACATGGTTGACGACGAAATCAACAGGCGAGTTATTCGATCCAGCGCGCAACGGCCATTCCTCACCCGAGATGAATCCGAAGCTAACGAGGCTGACTAGGATGTTCGTGCCGATTCTTCCAATCGAACGAATGTGCGCCGAACGCGGTGGAGCCAACCCTTGCGTAAGATCCTTGGTTCGGTCCTGGTCGTGGTCCTGCTGGCCGGCGGCATCCTGCTCGCGGGCAAGCTGCATTACTACGAAGTGGTGCCCCGCAACTTCCAGGAAGTCGCCAGCCGCAGCGTCTACCGCGGCGCGCGCCAGCGCGACGCGCTCTTCGATTCCCTGGTGGACGAACTGAAGCTCAAGACGGTGATCTCGCTCACCGGCACGGTGGAAACCCAGCGCGCGATCGCGCTCCAGGACGGCGTCACCTACATCTCCTACAACTGGCAGGGCAGCGGCATCGCGGACTTTCCCGAGTACCTCCAGGTCGCGCGCCTGCTCAAGGATCCCCGCCGCCAGCCGGTCTTCTTCCACTGTTCGGGCGGCGAAAAGCGCTCGCACGCGGCCACCTTCGCCTACCGGCTGGAGATGAACGATTCGCCCGAGGCCGCCTTCACCTTTATCGAAAACCAGGGCTTCTCGCGCGAACGCCTGCCGCGCCTGTACGAACATCTGGTCAGGTACGTCGCCTGGCGCGAGGAACACC
>JAHCJK010000278.1 GCA_026184295.1 Planctomycetota bacterium | reverse complement strand
ATCGCTTCGACCATCGAGAAGCTGTGCAGGGCCGAGGCGCCGCGCTGCGGGTGCTTGAAGTTCGGGTCGCGCAGCGCCGAAGCGATGTCGGCGCTCAGCTTGGCCTGCCCCGCGCCCTGGAATTCGTCGTCCCAGCGCGAAACCTGGGTCTCGGCCAGGTTGCCGTCCTTGTCCCAGCGCTTGTAGCCCTGGTCGAGGATCGCTTCGGCCTTGCCTTCGGTCCCGCGAATCTCGATGTTGCACCAAAACCAGACGGCCTTCGAATTCGGGATCGGCGGCGAGTCGTTGCCGATGGTGTAGCTCGCGCGCACGCCGTTCTCGTAGGCGACCAGCGCCATGACGTTCTGCGGGCCGGGGTGGTGGGGCGCCTCGCTGACGGTCTCTTCCGCGCCGGCGACGAGCCACTTCGGGGCCGGTTCGCCCAGCATGTTCCAGGCCTGGTCGAGCATGTGCGTGCCCTGGCTCAGCACGTTGCCGTAGCAACTGCAGCGCAGCATCTCCACTTTGCCCAGCTTGCCCGAAGCGACCGCGTCCTTGAGCTTGACCCATTCGATCATGTTGCGCTTCTGGTGGTTCACGACCAGGAGCACGCCGGCGTCGTCGCACATCTTCACCAGGTTGGAAGCCTCGGTGAAATCGAAGGCCATGGGCTTTTCGACCACGATCGCGCGCGCGCCGGCCGCGATGGCTTCCTTGACCGGCTGGACGCGCAGCGTCGGCTGGAGGCAGACGTGCACGGCGTCGGGCTTTTCCTTGCGCAGCATTTCCTTGTAGTCGGTGTAGCGCCCCTTCACGCCGTGGGCGTCGCAGAGTTCGTTCAGGCGCTTGGCGTCGATGTCCGCCGCGGCCACGGCGTCGAACTGCTCGCTGCGGATGGCGGCCTTGGTGTGGTCGCGCCCGCGCGGGCCGCAGCCGATGACGGCGAACTTGAAGCGGTTGGACATGGTTCGAATCTCCTGGAGGCCCCCGTGCGCGGCGCATCGTCGCGCGTTGTATGCCTGCAAGATACCTTTTCGCGTGGGCACACGGAATGGATGCGCTTGTGAAGCGCATGGAACTTTCACAGGACCTGACGTGCAGGGATGGACGGGCTTAGCGTCCGCCTGTGCGCGGCACAGATGTACGCGAAAAGCTCAGGCGCGCCCGGTGGTCTTGCGCACCGAGTCCTGGTAGGCCGACGGCGAGGTGCCCGTCATCTTCTTGAAGACGCGGCTGAAGTGGTACGGATCGGCGAAGCCGACCTTCGCGGCCACGTCCATCACCGGCAGGTCGGTGGAGGCCAGCATCCCCTTGGCGCGTTCGACGCGGAAGCGCTGGACGAAGGCCATCGGCGCCATGCCCGTCGCCTTGCGGAAGGTATTCGAGAAGTACGTCGGATGCAGGTGGACGACCTCCGCGAGGTCCTCGAGCGTCAGGTCTTTCGCGAAGTTCGCGGCGATGTGCTGGAGCACGCTGCCGATGCGGTCGCCGGGCCCGCGCAGGACCACGTCGCCCGGAGCCGCGGCCTTCGCGGCGCCTTTGCCGGCCGCGCGCGCCGCAGGCTGGGCCTCGGCCTTGCGCAGGATGCGCGCCAGCGCCTGCGCGAGCAGGCCGTTCAGCGCCAGGGTCTGGTAGGGCGTGGGCGCGCGGTATTCGGCGACCATGGCTTCGAGCATGCGGCGGAGGTCCTCGTCGCCGCGGCAGTCCAGCGGGGGCGGGCAGGGGATGACCTCGAAGAGATCGACCAACCCCATGACGCGGGCCTCGAAGTGAATCCAGATCTTCTCGTACGGCTGTTCCGGATCGTGCCAGCAGGCGTTGGCGTGGTGGATCGGGAGCAGCGCGACCTGCCCCGGCGCGAGTTCGTGGCGCACGCCGTCGAGCGTGTAGCCGCCCGCGCCCTTGTACGGAAAGTAGATCTTGTTGCAGGGCAGTTCGTGTTCGCCGACGCTCCAGCCGGCGTGCAGTTGCGCGCGCGAAGCGACGTCCACGCGCAGTTGCAGCGTGGTGAGCAGGTGGTCGAGGGCCGGCATGCGCGCCATGATAGCGTGCATCCCGGTCTTTGCAGCGTTAAGCGCGGGCTAGGGCGCGGACGCGTGCTGCGCGAGGGCCGCACGCAGGACGGGCAGCATGCGCGCGGCGACGCGGCGGTTGCCTTCGGCGCTGGGATGGCGGGCGTCGGCCCAGCATTCGGGCGTGTTCAGGTCGTACTGGATGTTCTCGATGTGGTAAGCGTTGTAGTTCTTGGCCAGCGCCTGTTCCATGCGCAGGATGGTCTCGCCGAAGGCCGGATCGCCCTCCTTATATTCCTTCGCGCCGGGCAGGCCGTCGCGCGAAAGGTGTTCGCCAAAGACGCCGGCGAGGATGACTTCCATCTTCAAGTTGCGGCAGGTCTGGACCATCTGGCGCATGTCTTCGTACAGGTCTTTGGGGTCGCGGTTGTGCTGGAAGAAGTCGTTGGCGCCGAGTTCGAGGATAACCACCTTGGGCTGAAGACTTAATACGTCGCGTTCGAAACGCGCGCGCCCGCCGGCGATGGTGTCGCCGCCGATGCCTCTGTTCACAATCTTAAGTCCGGGCAACGCTTGCGCGAGATAATCGGAATACCGTCCACCCGGTCCGCCGCAGGCGGTCAGGCTGTCGCCCAGACAGACGATGTCGGCGGTGCCGGTTTCCTGGCGGTTGCGGTAAACGAAAAATATATAGGTCGCCAGAACCGCCAGCAGCCCGAACCAACCGAGAAACGCGGCCATTCGCATCTTTTCTGGGTATCATGCTGAGAAAAAATTCGCAAGTCCGTCAAAGGAAGTTAGGATAAACCCTGCCTAAAATTTCGTCGAGTGGTTCACGGGATGTTTGGGTGGATCGCCTCAATTCCGGCACGCAATCATAGGGGGGATGTCCGTTTTGGGCGTGGGGGATGGTTTTCGGGAGATGTTCGATCCATGCGTCTTGAAATGGAAGGCAAGGAACCCCTCGTAGTGTTCTTCGGCCTGCCTCTGGTCACGGCGGCCATTGTGATCGTATCGATGCATTACGGACAGGCCAACACGCAGATCGTGCCGCCGCCGCCGATCAACGTGGAAGCGCCGTCCGTCAATCCGCGCGTGACCGCGGAAATCCCGCAGGGTTCCATCCGCATCCAGAACGAGGTTCCGCCCGCGCAGATTCACGAGGTCGTGCGCGAGGTCGTCAAGGTGCCCGAGATTCGGGTCGAACCGGGGCGCGCGCCGGACGTCCACGTCACCTTGCCGCCGGGGAAGGAAGGCGAGACCAAGATCATCGCCGTCCCCGCGCCGGTGCCGGTGCCGATGAACGTCACCACCGAGAGCGCCAAGACCGAAGCGGCCAAGCCCACCGAGACCATCCCCGAACCGAAGAACGCCGTGGAAAAGACCACCGATCCCGCCGATCCCGACGGCAAGCTGCTCCCGCCGCCGAAGACCTACGTGGACCCCCGGCTGACCCCGCCGGCGCGCTAAAACGTGGCCGAAAAGTACTCATTTTCGGCCGAAAAAGGCAAAAATCGCGACATGATCATTTTGGTTCGAACCATCCGGTGTGTGGTTAGAACGGTACAAGTGGCTTCGGGTTGAAAATCAATTAGGCTTCACGCCTCCGGTTTAACGGCGGCCTGACAGTCCGGCCTAAGCCCTTAGCCGAGCAAGCCTTTCACCTAAAGTTCCCCCTCTAGTCATAGACCTAACTACTCGATAGAATAGGGAGCGAGTAAGGGAAGGTTGCAGGTCCTGACAAGACGGTTCCATCCAAAAGGGCGCAGACGCGTCACCAGGTGATCATGACAACGCAAGTGGAATCACGTACCGCCGCACCCAATCGCCAAGTCCTGAAGAACGTCACCATCCGCTTCGCGGGCGACTCGGGCGACGGCGTTCAGATCACGGGCAGCCAGTTCACCAACACCACGGCCATCGCCGGCAACGACCTGGCCACGCTGCCCGACTTCCCGGCCGAAATCCGCGCCCCCGCCGGCACGCTCCCGGGCGTCTCGGGCTTCCAGATTCAGTTCAGTTCGTCGGACATCCACACGCCGGGCGACCAGCCGGACGTGCTCGTCGCGTTCAACCCCGCGGCGCTGAAGGTCCACGTGGGCGATCTGGCGCCGAACGGCATCCTGATTTGCGACACCAGCCAGTTCGACAAGTCCCACCTCGCCAAGGCCGGCTACACGACCAACCCGCTCGAAGACGGTTCGCTGAGCAAGTACCGCCTCTTCTCCGTGAACATCACCGAGAAGACCCTGGTGGCGCTGCGCGAACTGGAAGCGCTGAGTTCCCGCGAGAAGGTCCGCTGCAAGAACTTCTACGCGCTGGGCATGGCCTACTGGCTCTTCAACCGCCCGATCGAGACCAGCCTGCGCTGGATCGAAGACAAGTTCAAGAAGATGCCCGAGATCGCGCGCGCGAACGTCCTGGCGCTGAAGGGCGGCTACGCGTACTGCGAGATGACGGACACCTTCCAGGCCGTGGCGTACGAGATTCCGCCCGCGCCGACCTCGAAGGGCCTGTACCGCAACCTCTCTGGCAACGAAGCGCTGGCGATGGGACTGGTGGCCGCGTCGGCGCGTTCGGGCCTGCCGCTCTTTTACGGCGCGTACCCGATCACGCCGGCCAGCGACATCCTGCACGAACTGGCCAAGCACAAGAACTTCGGCATCGTGACCTTCCAGGCCGAAGACGAGATCGCCGCGGTGGCCGCATCGGTCGGCGCGGCCTTTGCCGGATCGCTGGCCGTCACCGGTTCGGCGGGCCCGGGCATCGCGCTGAAGTCCGAGGCCGTCAGCCTCGCGGTCATGACCGAACTGCCGCTGGTGATCGTGGACGTCCAGCGCGGCGGTCCTTCGACGGGCCTCCCGACCAAGACCGAACAGGCCGATCTGCTCTTCACGCTCTTCGGGCGCCACGGCGAAGCCCCCGTCTGCCTGCTCGCGCCGGCGACCCCGGGCGAATGTTTCTTCTACGCGCTGGAAGCCTGCCGCCTGGCGGTGAAGTTCATGACGCCGGTCTACCTGCTCTCCGACGGCTACCTGGCCAACGGCGCCGAACCCTGGCGCATCCCGGCGGCGGCGGAACTGCCCGAATTCCCGGTCTCCTTCGCGGTCAATCCGAACGGCTTCCACCCGTACAGCCGCGACGCGAAGACGCTTTCGCGCCCGTGGGCCGTGCCCGGCACGCCCGGCATGGAACACCGCATCGGCGGGATCGAGAAGCGCGAAGTCACCGGCAACGTCTCCTACGATCCGGCCAACCACGAAAAGATGACCGTGCTGCGGCGCGACAAGATTCGCCGCATCGCGGCCGAGATTCCCCCGCTGGTCGTCGAAGGCGACCAGGACGCCGAGATTCTGGTCATCGGCTGGGGCAGCACCTACGGCGCGATCCGCGCGGCGAGCGAACTGGCGCGCGCGCGCGGCATCAAGGTGGCGGTGGCGCACCTGCGGCACCTCTGCCCGTGGCCGGCGAACATCGGCGAGGTCCTGAAGCGCTACAAGAAGGTCCTCTGTCCGGAGATGAACCTGGGCCAGCTCTCGCTGCTGCTGCGCGCGGAGTTCCTGGTGGACGTCATCGGGCTCAACAAGATGCAGGGCCAGCCCTTCAAGGGCCGCGAGGTCCTGAACGGCATCATCAACGTCATCGATGGAAAACCCGTCCCACAGCCGGCCGAAGCCGCCGGGCGAGGAGAAAGCAACAATGAGTGCGACAGCGGCGCCTGAAACGCCTAAAGCCAAGCTGACCAAGGCGGACTTCCAGTCCGACCAGGACGTGCGCTGGTGCCCGGGCTGCGGGGACTACGCGATCCTCTCGGCCGCCCAGCAGGTCTTCGCCGGCCTGGGGATTCCGAAGGAAAACTTCGTCATGGTCT
>JAHCJK010000277.1 GCA_026184295.1 Planctomycetota bacterium | reverse complement strand
TCCGTAGGTTCAGTAACCGGGCTCTTACGCAAGATGCCTATGGTCAGTTACTTAGAAACCCAGTTATGGATCGAACCGCGATTAGGAATGCAGCAAACCAAATTCCAAAGACACATCGTTCATTCACGATTACCCAATGGGCATGCGTCCAACGACTTGCAATAAAGCATAGGTCCGTGAAGGCCAATATTGTCACCTCCAGTGCCCCGCGTTGTCAAGCCTTGTCAACTGGAGTGACAACAATTGTCAATTTTTCATGCACCATGGGTGGTTCCTGGCCGCGCTCATGCCGTTTGCAACTCTTTCACCGATTGATAGTTGCAAAATCAACCCGCCACTTGACCATCCGAGATAATAAAGATACCTTCAATAGGCCCAGCTAAGGCCTGCTGATCTGCCAGCCCGCCTTGCCGGTATTGTTCCTCGCGGCGAGAAGAAATGTCCAGGCTCAGGCGAACGATCGAACGCGTCGTAAAGTTCTTTCATCTTGAGTCCTGGATTCGGTTTTTGATGCTTTGCGTGGTCGTCGGGATCGCCGCCGGCCTGGTGGGCGTCGCCTTCGACCGCGGCCTGCATTTCCTCTACCACGAAATCTTCGTCGAGACCCTCAACAAGACCCAGCCCGGCTCGATCGTCAGCCTGATCATGCTGCTGGGCATTCCCAGCTTCAGCATGCTGATCGTCGGAATCATCGCCTGGAAGTGGTGCCCCGAAGTGCGGGGCGGCGGCACCGACGACGTGATCCGGGCCTTCCATCGCGGGCAGGGCTACATTCCCGGCAAGGTGCCGTGGTTCAAGACCATCGCGACGATCCTGACGATCGGCAGCGGCGGCAGCGCGGGCAAGGAAGGCCCCACGGCGCAGATCGGCGCCGGCGTCGGCTCGTTCATCGGCAGCAGCTTCGGGCTCAGCAAGCGCGACCGCCGCATCCTGATGCTGGCGGGGTGCGCGGGCGGCCTGGGCGCGGTGCTGCGCGCGCCGCTGGGCGGCGCGCTCTTCGCCGCCGAGATGCTCTACCGGGAGCCCGACTTCGAACACGACGCGGTGATCCCGGGCGTCATCTGTTCGGTGACGGCGTACTCGGTCTTCACGGCCATTCTCGGCGCGAACCCCGCGCTGCAGTTTTCCACCACCAGCGCGGGCTGGCCTCCGACGTACCCCAGCGCCGGCGGGAGCATGGTCGGCGAGTTCCTCCATTACGCGATTCTCTCGCTGCTCTGCGCGATGGTCTCGCTGACGATGGTCCGCGGCATCCGCTTCATCAAAGAGAACGTCTTCCGCAAGCTCAACGTCCCCGAATTCACCAAGCCCGCCATCGGCGGCCTGATGCTGGGTGCGCTGACCGCGGTGGTGATGATGACGATGGGGGTCGCGCCGAGCTGCATCATGGGCGAAGGGCGCATCTTCATGCGCCAGATGATCGAGGCGACGCTCTCGAACCATCCCACGGCCGCGTACACGATCTCCGCGCTGATCGTGATCATGTTCTGCCGCATCGTCGCGACGGGTTTCACGGTCGGGTCCGGGGCGAGCGGCGGGCTGCTCTTTCCCATCCTGCTGGTGGGCGGGCTGACCGGCGCGGCGTATGCGGGCACCCTGCACGAAATGCGCGACTGGCTGCCGGCCTCGCTGACGCCCACGGCCGGGGCGCGCGCGGGGATGATCATGGTCGCGATGGGCGGGCTCTTTTGCGGCTGCACCAAGACCCCCATCGCCAGCCTGGTCCTGATCAGCGAACTCTCCGGCTCCTACGGCCTGGTCGTCCCGCTGATGCTCTGCTGCGCCAGCACCTACCTGCTCACCACCAGTTTCTCCGTCGAGGAAGAACAGGTCGCGAACATCGCGGACTCCCCCGCGCACCGCGGCGACTTCCTGATCAACGTGCTGGAAGACATCCGCGTCAAGGATGCGCTTACCGGCCGCGTCAAGCCCGAGCCGATCCCCGCCGACCTCACCTACAACAAGGTGCTGGAGCGCATCAAGCACTCGAGCGCCTCCACGTTTCCCATCGTGGACGAGGAAGGCTACCTGGTGGGCATCTTCTCCCTCAGCGACATACGCCAGATCATGAACGAGCAGGCCGTCGGCAGCCTGGTGGTCGCGGGCGACCTGGGCAGCACCAACGTCCCCACCGTCACGCTCGACATGCGCCTCAGCGAAGCCCTGACGCTCTTCACGCAGCGCAGCATCGACGAACTGCCCGTCGTCGAAGTCGTGGACCGCGACGGCGACCACGCCGGGCGCAGCGCGCGCAAGCTCAAGCCCAGGGGCGCGGTCGGCAGCAAGCGCGTCATCGCCATGCTGACCCGCCACGACTTGATCGCCGCCTACCGCAAGCGCCTCTCGGACCTGCAGAGCCAGGACGATTCCGACAAGGGCAGCAACGTCTTCGAGAGCGCCATGATCTCGAACAACGACGACGAAGGCCCCATCCTGCTCGTCAACGACGACACCCAGAAGTCGCTGGAGCCCGCGCGCGACGCCAGCCAGGTGGACGAGGTGATGCTCGAAGAACCCGCCGAGGACGCCCGCCCGAACAAGACCGACGAAGAAGAACTCACCTAGAACGAAAAGCTCCAAACGGCAAGAAGCCAAGAACCAAGCAAACGGCAATCGGCAACAGCAAACGGCGCCGCAAACTTCAACAACAACAGCAGCGGAAGCGGGAGCGCGGCCGTGGCGGGGCGTGGAGCAGGCGCGTGCTTGAGGTGCAGACCTCCAGGGCTGCACGCCGGGGACTCCGGCGCTCAGCGACGCTTGCGGGTGCGTTCGCGCAGCCGGCCGGGCGACGTGCCGGTGACGTCCTTGACGTGGCGGGCGAGGGTGAACTTGTTCGCGAAGCCGGACTGCGCGGCGACCTTGGCGATGGGGAGGCCGGTCTCGCGGAGGAGTTCGACGGCGCGGGCGAGCTTGGCGCGGCTGAGGTACTTCGCGGGCGGCGTGCCGGTGCGTTCGGTAAAGACGCGCGTGAGGTGCTCGCGCGAACACCCGTGGCGCTGCGCGACCTCCTTCAGCGACCAGGCGTTGGCGGGGCGGCGCAGGAGTTCGTCCACGGCGCGTTCGACGGGCGGCTTCTCGCGCGCCCACTGTTCTTCCAGAAACGTGTAGAGGCGCATCAGGAACGCGCAGACTTCGGCGCCGTGCAGCGCGGCCTCGGCGGCGGTGCGCGGGCGCGAACTCTCGGCGATCTGGCGCATGTTCTCGCGCAGCGGGTTCTCGTGCCCGACGCGAAAGACCGAGCCGAAGCGTTCGCGGATGAAGTTCACGTGCGCCAGCAGCCCGGCGCCTTCCAGCGAGACGAACTGCGTGAGCAGCGGCTCGGGGAAGTGCTTGGGCAGCCCGTACCAGCTCTCTTCGCCGAAGCTGAAGAGCGCGGCCCAGCCTTCGGGCACGGCGCGTTCGCCCTTGGGATCGCGGTAAAGCAGGCAGCCGCGCGCGGCGTACTGGAAGATCACGACGCCGCGGCGCTCGCGGTTGTGGTTGCTCAGCGACCAGCGGCCGTCGTTCTCGACGTACTGGTCGAAATTGTACGAAGTCACCTGCCAGAAGATGCGCCTTGTGTCGTCGGAGGGTGTACGGGTAGCCATATCACAAATTGTATATCCATCGTCACAGATTGCACGCCGAATCGCACGTCGTAACCGGGTATATAAAGAAAAGCGTCACATTTTGCTCGTTCTTCAAAGGTGGGGACGGGTGCCCCACCTGGGTTTTCAAGGCCAATCGAGAGAGAAGAAAAGGAGTCCTCCGTGAGCCAGTCCAAGTTCAAGCTCAAGTACGCGCCCCATTTCGGGATGTTCAAGGAGTCCGCGGGCGAGGACCTGTGCGATCAGCTCAAGTTCGCCGCCGACGAAGGCTTTGCCGCGTGGGAAGACAACGGCATGCCCAAGCGCGACGTGGCCACGCAGGAAAAGGTCGCCCGCGAGATGGCCAAGCTCAAGATGGAGATGGGCGTCTTCGTCGCGACCGCGACGTTCGAGCACGTCACCTTTGCCGGCACCGACGAAGCCCTGCGCGCGAAGGTCCTCGACGACATGAAGAACGCCGTCGAGATCGGCAAGCGCGTCAACGCGCGCTGGTGCACGGTGGTGCCCGGGCTGTTCGACCTGAAGCTCGCCCACGGCTACCAGACCGCGAACGCGATCGACCTGCTGCGCCGCTGCTGCGACATCTGCGAAAAGTCCGGCCTGGTGATGGTCCTCGAACCGCTCAACCGCCTGCAGAACCACCCGCGCGTCTTCATCGCCTCCTCGCCCGAAACCTACGCGCTCTGCAAGGCCGTCAACCACCCCTGCTGCAAGATTCTCTTCGACATCTACCACCAGCAGATCACCGAAGGCAACCTGATCCCGAACATCGATCAGAGCTGGAGCGAGATCGGCTACTTCCAGTGCGGCGACAACCCCGGCCGCAAGGAACCGACGACGGGCGAGATCAACTACCGCAACGTCTTCAAACACATCCACGGCAAGAGCACCGCGCTCATCATGGGCATGGAACACGGCAACAGCCGCCCCGGCAAGGAAGGCGAACGCGCCGTGATCCAGGCCTACCGCGCGTCGGACGATTTCTAAACGGCCAGGGAACGGAACGGAAGGGATCAGGATTTAGGATTCAGGATTTAGGATTCAGGATTCAGGATTCAGGATTTAGGATTCAGGATACAGGGGAGGAGCAGCGCGTACGCGCTGCACGCTTCATCTAAGAACTTGGGGATCGGGGTGAAAAGGGGCGGCGAAGCCGCTCCATCCCTGACCCCTGAATCCTGACCCCTGATCCCTTTTGGGAACCACCTTTCACAGAGGAGAGCATACATGCAGGCCATCATCGTAGGACTCGGCGGGCGCGGGCGCGGCTGGCTGAAGGACTGCCGCGCGAATCCGGACGTGCAGGTCGTCGCCTGCGTCGAACCCTTCGCGCCGAACAAGGAACGCGCGATCAAGGACCTCGGCGTCCCCAAGGAACAGCTCTTCGACACGCTCAACGACGCGCTCAAGCAGGTGAAGCCCGACTTCATCGTGGACGTCACGCCGCCCGCGCAGCACGAATCGGTCGCCATGACCGCGATCGAGAACAAGATTCACATCCTGGGCGAGAAGCCGCTCAGCGACGATTACGAGGCCGCCAAGCGCGTCGTCGCCGCGGGCAAGAAGGCCGGCATCAAGCACATGATCACGCAGAATTACCGCTACGCGGGCCTGCCGCGCACGACCGCGCGCCTTATCAAGGAAGGCATCATCGGGCCCGTCGCGCAGATCGACGCGAGCCTGTACGTGCCGTGGGCCGACGCGCCGGGGTCGCACTACGTCACCGAGCCCTACATGTTCCTGACGGACATGGGCATCCACCACTTCGACATGATGCGCTACATGGTGGAAGGCGAACCGGTGAGCGCGCACGCGATCACCTGGAACCTGCCCTGGGGCTGGCACAAGGGCGACGCCTGCCAGTTGATCTGCTTCCGCTTCAGCAACGGCGTGATCGGCACGCACCGCGGCGTCGGCTGCACCGTCGGCCACGTCCCCGCCGGCCACAACGGCGAATGGCGCATAGAAGGCCCCAAGGGCTCGCTCACCTGGGAAGGCTTCGATCTGTACTATTCGAACAGCCACCGCACGGAAAAGAAGGTGCGCGAGAAGATCGCGCTCGACCAGAACGACTACACCGGCGGCCCGCCCGCGCTGCTCAACGAGTTCCTCAAGGCGCTGAAGGAAAACCGCCCGCCCGAATGCAACGCGGAAGACAACCTGCGTTCGATGGGCATGGTCTTCGCGGCCGTCAAGAGCGCGAAGGAAAAGCGCGAAGTCAAGGTCTCGGAGCTGTAACGCGTCCGCGGATCGCTCGCCTTAAAACTCGAACCCGCGCCCGGGGGGATACTTCTGGCCGCCCGGAGGCGCGGCGCCGCCGCCTCCGCCGCCACCGCTCGGAG
>JAHCJK010000276.1 GCA_026184295.1 Planctomycetota bacterium | reverse complement strand
GGCAGAGATTCGAAGGTCTTGTAGAGCGCGATCCAGTAGATGAACTTCTTGAGGTTCTTCACCTCGCCGCCGGGGACGCTCATCGCGATCGGCAGCAGTTTCTCGTTCAGGTAGCGGTTGATGTTCCCCGCGCCGCTGGGGTTGTCGTTGCTCCAGGTCTCGAAGCGGTCCCGCGTCTGCTTGACGAACTTCGCCCATTCCTCGGGCTTCTGGTCCATCGTCGCCCGCTGGTAGGCCAGTTCGACGAAATTGGATTCGGCCCGCGCGGGCGAGACGCTCGCCGCGGCGACGATCAGGGTCAGGCACGCAAGGATGCGCATCGGGATTCCTCTACCTTTCGCTGCAAAGCTGGGAACCATAGCGGATCGAGCTTGTATTGCTAGAAGATAGTTTGCCCGCCGCGCGCGGCTCCCGTACAAGCGCTGTAACTGCCTTGGGACGAGGGTCTTGGGATGGACGGCGAAGCTCCGGATGCGGAACTGGACCGCCACCTGCGCGTCCTCCAGATCGTCAGTCTGGGCCTGCTCAGCGGCGTCTTTACCTTCTGCGCGGTCGTGGTGCTGGTCTTCGCGTCGGCCTCCGGAACGCCCGCGCCCGCCGCGCCTGCGGCCACCGTATCCTCCTCAGGCTTCGAACTCCCCGCCGTCGGCCTAGCGCTGTGCCTCGCGGCGATTCCGGCCTCGTTTGTGGTCAAAGGCGTGCTCTTTCGAGGCGGCGCGGGAGCCACGGGCGGCGAGGTCGCGGGCCAACTGAAGCGCTTCCGGGCCGGAACGATTGTGGCCACCGCGATTTGCGAAGGTTCCGCCTTTGCGCTGCTGGTCCTGGTGATGCTCGGCGGCGCGGCGCACGCCGCCTGGGCCGCGGGCGTCCTGATCCCGCTCGCCGGGATGATCCTGCATTTTCCGACGCGGGAGAAATTCGAGGCCATGGGGCCGACGCTACGTTCGCCTAATTAGTGCTTTCGGCGTCGCCTTCCTTCGGTTCGTCCTTCCGATCTTCTTCGGCCGCGTCCTGGGCTTCCTTCTCGGCGTCTTCGGCGCGCTTGAGCAACTCCTGCACCTTCTCGGGCTGTTCGCCCGCGGGCTTGCCGTCGGCGGATGCTTCCGGCGTAGCCGCCGCGTCGCCTTCGGGCTTGGGCTCGCCGCCCGAGCCGTTGGTTCCGCCGGTTCCGTTGGTTCCGTTGCCGATCGGATCGTGCTTGCCGGACTTCGTCTTGCCGTCGCGTTCGGCCTGTTCCTTGGCCTCGGCCTTGAGCGCCGCGGCCTGTTCGTGCGCGGCCTCGGCGTCTTCGCGGGCCACGCGAGCGACGGCGGCGACCTTGTCTTCGCCTTCCAGATCGACCAGCTTCACGCCCACGGCGCCGCGTCCGGTCTCGCGCACGTCCTCGATGGGCGAACGAATCACCTTGCCGCTGGCGGTCATGACCATCAGTTCGTCGCCTTCGCGCACGGGCAGCACGGCCACCACGGGCCCGTTCTTGTCGGTGATCTTGACGTTGATCACGCCCTTGCTGCGCTGGTTGCCGACCTGCCGGTATTCGTCCATCTGCGTGCGCTTGCCGACGCCCTTTTCGCAGACGGTTAGGAGGAAGTCCGTTGCCGCGCCGACGACGACGCTGACGATCTGGTCGCCGTCCTCCAGCCGCGGGCCGTTGACGCCGCGCGCGCTGCGCCCCATGTCGCGCACCACGTCTTCCAGGAAGCGCACGGCCATGCCCTGCTTCGTGGCGAGCACGATCTCCTGGCCGCGCTTGACGTACTTCGCGTCCATCAGGCGGTCGCCGTCTTCCAGGCCCATGGTGCTGATGCCGCCGCGGCGCGGGTTCTTGTATTCGCTGAGCAGGCACTTCTTCAGGTAGCCCTTCTCGCTGACCATGAAGATGCTCGCGTCCTCGTCGAAGTTCTTCACCGGCACAATGCTGACGACCTTCTGCTCGGCGGCCAGTTCCAGCAGGTTGACCAGCGCGCGCCCCTGGGCCATGCGCCCGAGCTGCGGGAGGTCGTAGACCTTCTGCCAGTACACGCGCCCGTCGGAGACGAAGAAGAGCAGGTAATCGTGCGTGCTGGCGATGAAGAGGTGCTCGGGGAAATCCTCCTCGTCCTTGCTCTTTGCCCCGATGATGCCCTTGCCGCCGCGCGACTGCACGCGGTAGCTGCTCAGGGGTTCGCGCTTGATGTAGCCCTTGTGCGTGATGGTGACGGCCATCACTTCGTCGGCGATCAGGTCCTCGGCGCCCAGTTCGCCGGCTTCGCCCACCAGCATGGTGCGGCGGCCGTCGGCGTACTTTTCCTTCAGCTCGAAGGCGTCTTCCTTCATGATCTCGAGTACGCGCATCTCGTTGGTCAGGATGTCCTGGTAATCGCGGATCATCTCCTGCAGTTCGCCGAAGCGCGCCTTGAGCTTGTCGCGTTCGAGCCCGGTCAGCGTGCGCAGCGGCATGTTGAGGATCTGCGTCGCCTGGCGCGTGGAGAATTCGTACTTATCCATCAACTGCTCGCGCGCCGACTCGGTGTCCTTGCTCGAACGGATGATCTTGATGATGTCGTCGATGTGATCGAGCGCGATCAGCAGGCCTTCGACGATGTGCGCTTCTTCCTCCGCGCGGGCCAGCAGCCAGCGCGTGCGCCGCTTGATCACTTCCTTGCGGTGCTCCAGGTACTGCTGCATCAACTGCTTGAGGTTGAGCACCCGCGGCCGGCCGCGCACCAGCGCCAGCGCGTTGACGCTGAAGGTGTATTCGAGCGGCGTGTACTTGAAGAGCTGGTTGAGCACCACGTCGCGGTTCTCGCCGCGCTTGAGCTCGATGACGATGCGGATGCCTTCCTTGCTCGTGTTGTCGATCACGTCGTAGATGCCGTTGATGCGCTCGTGCTTCGCGGCGTCCACGATCTTCTCGATCAGGCGCGTGATGCCGACCTGGTACGGAATCTCGGTGATGACGATCTTCTCGCGGTCTTTTTCTTCCTCGAAGTGGTGGCGCGCCCGCAGGGTCAGGTACCCGCGGCCGGTGCGCATGTAGTCTTCGATGCCCCTGCGCCCGCAGACCAGGCCCGCCGAGGGAAAATCCGGTCCTTTGACGAACTTCATCAGGTCGTCCACGGTGCAATCGGGGTTTTCGATCAGGTGGACCAGCGCGTCGCAGATTTCGGTGAGGTTGTGCGGAGGCATGTTCGTCGCCATGCCGACCGCAATGCCCTGGCCGCCGTTGACGAGCAGGTTGGGGAACTTGCCCGGCAGCACCGTGGGCTCGTCGCGCGACTCGTCGTAGTTCTTGACGAAATCGACCGTGTCCTTGTCCAGATCGTCGAGCATCTCGACGGTGGGGCCGGTCATGCGCGCTTCGGTGTAACGCATCGCCGCCGGCGGATCGGGGTTCACCGAACCGAAGTTGCCCTGCCCCTGGATCAGCAGGTAGCGCGTGTTCCAGTCCTGGGCCAGACGCGCGAGCGTCGGGTAGATGGCCTGGTCGCCGTGCGGGTGGTACTTGCCCATGCAGTCGCCGACGATTAGCGCGCACTTGCGGAACTTCGCCCGCGGGCCGAGGTTCAGGTCGTTCATCGCCACGAGGATGCGGCGCTGGCTGGGCTTCAGGCCGTCGCGCGCGTCGGGCAGGGCGCGCGAAACGATCACCGACATCGCGTAGGTCAGGTACGAACGCTTGAGGTCGTCCTCGATCAGCAGGTCCTGAATGACCCCGCCGTGGATGTCCGCGGGGCCGCTGGTCTCGGAGTCGCCGTTGCCTTCGGTGGGCGCGGATTCTTGGTCGGGAGGGGCGTTCGGATCGTCGGCCATGAGGGTATTTGAGTGCTCCAACCAGGGACCTAAAAAAGGCGATTTTTAACGCCCCGAATTGTATACGAAAAGCAGAGCCTCGTCACATGCGAAAACATGCTATCTTCGACTTTTGCGCCAACACAATACGTTTCATGGTAGTAGGTTATGCGATCATTCGAAGGGGCTTCTCCCGGCGTTCCCCAATTCGTTGGTGTAGCGTCGAAGCAGGGCATCGACCGAGCACAGCGACCGCATTTTACGTGGTGGGTGTAGCGGCGAATCGCCCGCTCGCTACGGATTTTCGCCGGACTTATCCGTGGGGGCGGGCTCGGCGGACTTTTCGGCCGGGGGCGGCGCTTCGTTGCTCTTGTGCGCTTCGGCGGGCGGCGTCTTCGCGGCTGGCGGGGGCGGCAGGGCTTCCTGCAACTGCTTGATCTCGTCCTTCGCCGCAGGCACTTCGAACTGCAAGCGCTTGCGCTCTTCGGGCGACATGCGCTTGGCCTCGCTGCGCAGGAAGAAGTACCACGCGCCGTAGCCGAGCCCGATCAGCACCGCCGTGATGGCGGCCAGGACGTACGGGGCGCGGCTGGGCGCGGGGTCGGGGCTGGTGTCCCAGGAGATGCCGCCGTGCTGTTCCACCACCGCCGAACCTTTGGCGCGGGCGTGGTTGCTGGCTTTCTCGGACTTCTCCTCGATCGCCGCCTTTTCCACCTGCTTCAAATCGAGCGCGATGCGCGCGGGCTTGCCGGTCGGCGCGCGCAGCTTCGGCGCGTCGGCCTTGGCCGCGGGGGCCTTCGCGGGCTTGGGTTCGGGGGCTTCGCCGGCGGGAGCGGCGGATTGCGCCTCCGCGTCCGGTTCCGCGGCGGGCTTGGGCGCGGCCACGGGCTTTTCCTTGGCGGGTTTGGGATCGAGCTTCGGGGCCGGCTTCGGTGCGGGCGGTTCTTCGACGGCCACGGCCTTCTGCGCTTCGGGCGGAGTGGGGGCGTCTTCGCCCAGGGACGTGCCCGCGGCCTTGGCTTTTTCGGCGCGCTCGACGGCGGCTTTTTTCAGATGAGCGGCGGGCGGCGGCGCGGTCTCGCTCTCGGCGGGGATGGCGACCTGCGCCTGGCACTGCGGGCAGCGGCCGTGCCGGCCCGGCGGGCCGTCGGGCACGCGAATCTTCTTACCGCAGTCCTTGCAGTAAACGATGATCGCCATGGCGGCAGTTTACCGCCTGGCCGTGGTTTTGCGATTTGGGTTTTCGCGCCGTTTACTCTTCGTCGGCCACGCGGCCCGCTTGCTTGCCGTCGCCGGATTTGCCATCCTTCGCGCCGCCGGCGTCGCCGGGCTTGCGCCCGTACAGGTACTGGTCCAGCCGCGCATACAGCAGCAGGGAGGCCTTGTTGATCGCTTCGTGGCCCGACATGTTGGGATTGGCGCCGCTCACCCAGCTCATCTTGGTCACGCCGTCGGGATTGATGATGGCGAAGGCGTCCACGAGCGGCAGCTTGCGGCGCACGGCGAGCTTGCGGACTTCTTCGGCCAGATCCTTGTCGGCCTGCTCGGCGGCGGGCCGGCCGCGGTTGGAGATCGCGGGCGTATAAAGGATTGGGACGGCGCCGGCCTCGATGACCGCGTCGGCCAGTTCGGAGATCTGCGTGGCCACGTCGGCGGCCGTCTTGTTCATGGCCAGGTCGGCGGTGCCGGGCAGGATGGTGACAGTCTCCGGCTTGAACTTGGCCAGGGCTTCCAGCGCGCGGGCCTTGATCTTCTCCATGTCGGCGTTCTGGAGCGTGGACGAGAACTTATCGACGATCTTGCAGTCCTTGAGTTCCTTGCGGGTCAGGGGCGTCCAGTGGTCGAGCGCCTTGGCCGCGTCGGCGCCGACGGTCATGATCAGGTGCGCCGTCACGCCGTCGGGCTTGTAGGAACGCTTCAGCGCGTCGATGGCTTCCGGCGAGAGCAGCACCTGGTGTTCGGCCAGGGTAAGCGTCTGCGCGGCCTTGTCGGCGGCGATGCGTTCGGCCTTGGCTTTGGCGGCGGCCGCGCCTTCCTTCACGAAGGTGTCGAAGTCGCCGACGATCTCGCCTTCGGTCACCAGCACGTTGTCGAGCCAGTTGAACTCCTTCGAGTTCGGCTTGCCGAAGTTGAAGGACATGGTCTTGACGCTCAGGCCCGGCGGCTGCTTTTTGCCGTAGCCGAAGCCGTCC
>JAHCJK010000275.1 GCA_026184295.1 Planctomycetota bacterium | reverse complement strand
CCAGGCCGAATGGTACGTGCGCTCCGACACCAGCTTTTACCTCGACCTGCGCGACAACCCCGACTGGCGCACCTTCCGCGCGGTCGCGAAGGGCCGCGACGTCCACGCGTCGCTGGACGGCAAGGCGTTGACCCCGATGGTCAGCGGGCTCACGAAGAGTTCCATCAGCGCCTTCGTCCACCAGGCCTGCAAGGACTACCAGGTCGAGGAAGCGCGCCTGCGCAGCCTCAAGCCCGAGGAAGGCGCGCCGGCCCCGGCGGCCGATCCCGCCGCGGCCGTGGGCGAGGAGAAGGAAATCTTCAACGGCAAGGATTTGACCGGCTGGAAGCTGTTCAAGGGCGCCTGGACGGTCGAAGACGGCGCGATCACCAACGGGACGGAGGCCTCCGCCCGCCTCGAAAGCCTGGCGCAATTCGCGAATTACGAGCTGACGTTCCAGGTCAAGATTGAGGCCGGACGCCACGCGGAGGTGCAGGTGCTGAATTACACCTGGTACGCCGAAATAACCCGCGCCCTCGCCCCCGACTACAAGGATTGCAAGGTCGTCGTGCGCGGCGCCGACGTCACCGTCACGCTGGACGGCAAGGCGCTCCCGTTGCTCAGCGAATCCAACGACAAGGCCGTGACCTCGGGTCCGATCGGGTTCTACGTACCGAAGGACATGAAGTGCCGCATCAAGAACGTGCGCGTGAAACCGCTCAAGTAGCTGCTGCAACTGCACCGCATCCTCCACGAAGAACACGAAGATCACGAGCTCTACAAAAACCCTCGTGCCGTTCTTCGTGCGCCTTCGTGTCCTTCGTGGATCATCCGTTCAGCTCTTCCTGTCCTTCTGCCATTCCTGTAGTTCTGCTGTTCCGCTGTTCTGCCGTTCCGCTGTTCTTAGCGTCTTCGCGTCTTTGCGCGAAACAAGTCGTGGCCGTTCTCCGCGCCCTCCGCGCCTCCGCGGTGAAATAGAACGTTACTCGCGCTTCGCCTCCGCCGGTTCCAGCGCCGGATCCTTCCCGGTTCCCAGGTCCTCGACGTGCTCCGTCTTCTTCGCTTCCGCGCCGGCGGCCTCGGGTTGCTCGATCTTGAGGCCCGGCCAGCGGCCCGGCGCGGCCCCGGCATCGGGCAGGACGTAGTCCGCCGGCGCGCCGCCCGGCGTGAGCCCGCCCCACGCAGGCAGAAAGACCCACGCGAGCTTCTGCCAGGCCTCCGCGCCCATGCGGAAGCGCCGCAGCACCTTGGTCCCGTCGGGCTGCCACGCGCCGAACCCGCTCGCGTAATCCCAGCGCTCCACGCGCCAGATGACCTCGCCCTTGCCCGAGTCATGGAATTCCTTCGTCCGCGCCAGTTCCACCAGCGCGACGGCGGCCTTCGGATTGCCTTCCAGCGCCAGGATGCGGTTCTCGTTGCTGAACTGCGGCATCCCGTAAAAGTGTTTCTCGATCTCCGCCCGGCCCTTCGCGGGCAGCGCGCCCTCGGCGGCGGCCTTGGGCGCCAGGCCGACGCCTTCGATCACGCGGCCGTCGGAGCATTCCACGCAGAGGTCGTAGCGGACGCCGGCCACCAGGCCCTTGGCCTCGAACGCGCCCGTCCTGGCGTCGAAGGACGCGGGATATTCTTTGACGTGCACGGTCTTCTGGACGAGTTCCTGCGGGAGGTTTCGGTCGATCAGCACCACGCGCTTGACCTGGGCCAGCGTGGTCTTGCCGTCCTTCGACGGCGCGAGCGTGCCCTTGAGGACGAGGTCTTCGACCGCGCCCGCGTGGAACGCCGCCGCCAGAAGCGTGAGGGCCAGGAGGAACCGCGAGCCGTGCAAGGGGGTGGGCATGGTTTTTTTCCGGACGTGAGCCCTGCGAAAAAAGAGTATCATATCCGGCCGGGCGGACGCAACGGGTGAAGGGAGCCGCGGTGAAGACGCCGTACGTGCTGGTGCTGGCACTCTTCGTGCTCGCGGCGGTGGCCGTGCTGCGCGACCGGCCGCCCTCCATCGAAGAGACGGTCCGGGCCGGCTACCAGTTCCACCGCGCCAGCGCCGACGACCTGACCGACGGCTCGATCGTCCACCTGACTTACTGGGAGAAGTGGAACAACTTCGAAGGCGAGGCGATGCAGGCCTGCGTCGATGCCTTCAACGAACACAGCCGCGCGGCGCTGAACAGCACCGACCCCGAAGCGCGCCGCCGGTTCCTCTCGCCCGAAGGCCGGCGCATCTACGTCCACCTGCTCTCGACGACCCAGGTGAACCAGAAGGCCAAACTCGCCGTCAGCGGCGGGCTGCCGCCCGACGTCGCGGGGCTCTGGTCGCGCGACGTGCCGGTCTTCGCCCAGTACAACGCCGCGACGCCGCTCGACGAGTTCCTCAAGCGCGACGGGCCCGCGCCGCCGGAATACCAGCCCTGCTACTGGGAGATGTGCGTCTACGAAGGGCACGTCTGGGCCCTGCCGACCTCGCCCAGCACCGTCGCGATGTACTGGAACAAAGACCTCTTCCGCGAGGCGGGGCTCGATCCGGACCGCCCGCCGCGCACGCTCGAGGAACTCGACGCGTACAACCGCAAGCTGACCCGGCGCGACGAATCCGGCCGGCTGGCGCGGATGGGATTCCATCCGTCGGAACCCGGCTGGTGGAATTACGGCTGGGGCAATTGGTTCGGCGGGGCGCACGCGACTCCCGACGGGCGCACGCTGCTGCTCGATTCCAAGGAATGGGTCGCCGCGTACACCTGGCTGAACAAGCTCGCCGAAGACTACGGGCGCTCGGAGATGCGCACGTTCAAGAGCGGCCTGGGGACCTTCGATTCGCCGCAGAACGCGTTCATCTCGGGCAAGGTCGCCATCGTCCTGCAGGGCGTCTGGATGGCGAATTACATCCGCGTCTACAAACCCTCGATGCAGTGGGGCGTCGCGCCCTTTCCCGGCCCCGGCGGCGACGCGCAGGACCCCGTCTGCCTCGCGCAGGCCGACGTGCTGGTGATCCCGCGCGGCTGCAAGCACCCCGAGGAAGCCTGGCGCTTCGTGCGCTACGTCAACAGCCGCGGCGATCCCAAGGACCCGGACGCGCCGGTGGAAGGCATGGAAATCCTCTGCCTCGGGCAGGGCAAGCACACGCCCTTTCGCGGGATGACGGAGGCCTTTCAGCGCAAGCACCCGCACGAGGACCTCGGCTGGTTCATCAAGCTGGGCGAATCGAAGCACGTCTACATCGAGCCGATGATGCCGATGTGGGAAGAGATTCGGCGTTCGTGCGCCGCGAGCTACGACGAACTGATGTCGAAGGGCGACCAGCCCGGCTACGGGCCGCAGGAAGTCCTGACGCGCCTGAAGAACCGCCTCCAGCCGAAGCTGGACCAGGAATGGGAACGCATCGACCGCGCGCGCAAGGCCGGGGGCCACCGGCCATGAAGGCGCGCGCGTGGGTCTTCGTCGCGCCGTGGGCCGCGGGCCTGGCGGTCTTCACGCTCTTTCCGTTCGTCAGCAGCCTGTACTACTCGTTCACCGACTACTCGGTGCTGCGCCCGCCCACCCCCGCGGGCCTGGCCAACTACGGCGAACTCGCCGCCGACCCGATCTTCCGTCGGGCGCTGGGGAACACTTTCCTTTACGCCGCGATGGCGCTCGTCCCCGGCATCCTGATGGCGCTGGGCCTGGCAAAGCTGCTCAACGCGCGCGTGCGCGGGACCTCGTTCTACCGCGCGGCAATTTACATCCCGCATCTGGTGCCGACGGTCGCCTCCGCGATCCTGTGGATGTGGATGCTCAACGCCGACAGCGGGCTGATCAATTCGATCCTGCGCCCGCTGCTGGAAACCGTGGGCTGGAAGCCGCCGACGTTTCTGGGCGACGAACGGCTGGCGGGCCTCGACTTCGGGCGGCGCGAAGTGATCTTCGGCGCGCTGCCTTCGCTGGCCCTGATGAGCCTGTGGGGGTGCGGGCAGATGGCGATCATCTATCTGGCCAAGTTCCAGGAGGTCCCGCAGGAACTCTACGAGGCCGCCGAACTGGACGGCGCGGGCCCGCTGAGCGTCTTCCTGCACGTGGAACTCCCTCAGATCTCGCCCGTGATCCTCTTCAACGTGGTGATGGGCATCATCGGGACCTTCCAGATCTTCGCCGAGCCCTTCATCCTCACCAACGGCGACGGCGGGCCGAACTACGCGACCTACCTGGTTCCGATGTTCATTTACCAGAACGCGTTCGAGTACCAGCGCATGGGCTACGCCTGCGCGGCCGCGTGGCTGCTCTTCGGGCTCATCGCGCTGCTGACGCTGGCCGCCTTCCGCATCGGGCAGAAGCGCGTCTACTACGCGGGGGAATGACGTGGCCGAACCGGTGCGCACCGATCCGTCGCGAAGGCCGAACGCCCTGCGTTCGCTGCTCCCGCACGTCTTCATGATCCTGGTGACGGGCGCGTTCCTGATGCCGCTGGTCTGGATGGTGCTGACGGCGCTCAAGCCCGTCGAACAGACCACCAAGACGCCGCCGGAATGGCTTCCGCGCGTCTGGACCGCCTCGTTCGTGAAGTCCTACCACGTCTACCCCAACGGGGAGGCGCGCAGGATCAAGGGCTCCGAGGAACGCCAGCCCGTGGACCGCATCCGGCGGCTCGCCGTGCCCGAGGCGCTCGTTTACGCGGTGCTGGAACCCGGCGACGCGGAGAACCTCTGGCATGGCCGCCGCATGCTGGTGAAGGTGGAGGACGTGGCGTCCGAGGGCGGCGACTGGGGCGCGGACGTGAAACCCGGCCCGGGCCGGATTCGCTGGCGCGTGGGCATCGAGCGCGAAAAGAAGGTCTTTCCCTGCCGCATCGCCGAACTGCACGAACCCGGCGCATGGCTGGTGCGCGAGTACGTCCCCGACCTGCGCCAGGCCAAGGCCACGGGCAGCGGCGGCGTGGACCCGTACTTCTGGACCGTGGTGCCCGAGAAGAACGTCGAACTGTCCGTGCAGCCGCTCTGGCAGAACGTCCCGGCCGCGCTCGCCAAGATGAACTTCTGGAGCATGCTGCTCAACACGCTGTGGGTCTGCCTGCTGGGGATGATCGGCACGACGTTCGTCTCGGCGCTGGCGGCGTACGGCTTCGCCTTCGGGCGCTTTCCGGGCAAGGGACTGCTCTTCGGGCTCACGCTCGCGACGATGATGGTCCCCTTCCCCGCCACGATGGTCCCGCTCTTCCAGCTCTACCGCGACCTGGGATGGATCGGAACGTTCAAGCCGCTGTGGGTGCACTGCTGGTTCGGCGCGGCCTTCAACATCTTCCTGCTGCGCCAGTTCTTCCTCGGCCTGCCCAGGGATCTGCTCGACGCCGCGCGCATCGACGGCTGCAGCGAACTCGAGATCTTCTGGCATGTCGTCGTGCCGCTCTCGCGCCCCGCGCTGGTCATGGTCGCGCTCTTCCATTTCCTCTTCGCGTGGAAGGATTTCATGGGCCCGCTGCTGTACCTCAACGACAAGAGCCAGTTCACGCTCTCGCTGGGGCTGCACGCCTTCCAGTCGCAGCAGGGCGGCACGCCGTGGCACCTGGTGATGGCGGCGAGCGCCGTCTTCTCGCTGCCGCTGATCGCGCTCTTCCTGGCCGCGATGAAGACCTTCATTCGCGGTATTGCCATGACGGGCATCAAGGGATAGAAGATCGCCATCCCCGGGGATGCCTCGCATGAGCAGCGTGCATGTCCTGATCTCCATTCCGCCCCACGATCCCAACGCCGACGTGAACGTGCTCGCCGCGGCCTTTGCGCGCTCGCCCGCCGAGGTGCGCATGAAGGCCAAGCTGGCGCTGCCCGAGGTCTGGTTCGGCGACGAAGACGCCGCGCGCGTGCAGGACCTGGCCGCGACGCTCCAGCAGGCCGGCTTTCGCGTGGCCGCGGTCGCGGGCGACCATCTGGCCGGCGTGCCCGACGCGAGCGTGGCCGAAGGCCTGCTCCTCGACGACGCCGGCATCGTCTGGGACATCGAAGAATCCGCCGTGCAGATGCCCGCGGACGCGCCGGTGCTGGC
>JAHCJK010000274.1 GCA_026184295.1 Planctomycetota bacterium | reverse complement strand
CAGGACTTCGGGTTCCTGGCCAGCGGCATCGCGGCGGCGGCCTCGGTGCTGGGCATGTCGGCGGCCTGGGTCGCCCCGCGCATCGGCGTCTACCGCGTCTGCCTGCTCGGATACGGGCTCTTCGCCGTCGGCCTGGGGGCCGCAGCGCTCTATCCGGCCGGCCGGCTGGCGCTCGTAATGGGAACCTTTACCGCGTGGGGCCTGGCCTACCTGCATCTAGGCAACGGGCTGGTCGTGCGCATCGCGCCGCACCGCGCCGGCACGATGACCAACCTGCTCCACGGCGTGAATTCCTTCGGCAAGGCCATCGGGCCGCTCTTTGCGCTGATCGGGACGACCTGGAACGCCCCATTCCTGGCCATCGCGGGCCTGGGCGGCTTGCTTGGACTGATCGGCCTCGCGGGCAAACCGCCCGCGGCCGCTTCCACCGTGCATCCTTCTGGCGACTCGGCACATGCCCCCGCGCCGGAAGGCCCCGCGCGCGAGGCCCTTCGCGAGCCGCTCTTCTGGTGCTGCGGGGCGCTCTTCATTCCCATCGTGGCGATGGAACAGATGGTCGTGATCTGGCTCCCACAATACCTCAAGCATCCCTCGGCCTTCGGACCCGAACACGGCGCAGAAGTAGCGCTGAAGGCCGCCTCGCTGATCCTGTGGACCGAACTCTTCGCGCGCCTCGCGGCCTCCTGGCTGCTGACGCGCTTCTCGCCGCTGGCGTTGCTCTGCTTGTGCGTGCCTTTCAGCGCCGCGTCGCTGGCGGGCACGCATGGCGGCCTGTGGGAAGGCTCCGGCGGACTCTGCACGCTCCTTTTATGTGGGATCGCCTTCGCGACGCCCTGGCCGACCTTCTTCGCACTGGCGAGCCGCTACTTTCCGCGCCACCACAGCCTGCTGGCGGTGCTCTCGGGCGCGGCGACCTCCCTGGCGATCATCCTTTCGTATTCGCTGGGCGGGTACATCGGCAAGAACCACGGCTTCGCCTGGACGCTGACGCTCTCGCCCGTATTCGGAATCATGGTGGTGGTGGGCGCAATTTTGATCCATCGCGGAGGCGAAGCGTATCTGGCGCGAAGAGCACCCGCACAGACCCCGCAAGGTGCATGACCTTCAACATTTGGGTGCTTTTGAACAACACCAACGGACGGCTTGGGCGGAGATCGTGGAACGTGGTTGCCGCGAACTATATCCGCCAACGGCTTACAAGAAGTTCACGCGGGGTTTTTGTCTACGAACGCGGGGCTGCCTTCGTCCATAGGAGGTAGAACGCACAGGATATTAGGGTACCGAAACCAGGCGAGGTGCTCACAGGGAAGGCCTTGCGAGCGCACGGCTTGAGGGGGCTCCAGAATTCATAGTTCGAGCTTGACGTAGATGTGAAATTTCGTAAGGTTAGGCGGCTCAAATTCCAGTCGTGGATTTTTGGTGCTCCTTACAAGGGTCAGGCACCGGCAGTAGCGGGTTGAACCTGTCTTAGTCGAACTGTTTTGCTTCTGTTTTGGCGGGATGAGAAAGGACGGCCATAACCGATGATTCGAATGCGCCTGTTCACCGGATGCGCCATTCTGCTGGGGGGCCTTGGGCTGGCTGGATGCGGCCAGACGAAAGGCGACTTCGGCGCGGAACGGCAAGACAGCCATGAAGGCACGGCCGTCGCTTCCAATCCGGAGCCCAAGGCCGATGCGCAGCCGACGGATGTCGCGATGCGCGCCGAGCCCGAATCGAACACCACGGCCGCGCCCGCCGCGCCGGCCAAGGCCGCCGAAGTCGTGGATGTCGGCGCGTCGGTGAAGCCCGTCGAGAACGATCCGTCCGCGCCCGTCGCCGCGCCGGTGGCCGAAGATCCCAAGCCCGAACCCGCGCCGGCCCCCGCGCCCGTCGTCGAACCCGCGCCCGCGACCGAGACCGCCGAAGAGAAGGCCAAGCGCCTGCTGGAAGAAGCGGCCCGCCTGGGCGGCGTGCAGCGCCAGGCCGGCGACGCGCAGGCCACCGCCTCGTTCGAGACGGCGATGAAGCTCTTCAACGACCTGCAGTACGAGGAAGCCCTCAAGCACTTCGAACGCGCCGTGCAGCTCGACCCGACCAACCGCGTCGCGCAGGAGAAGCTGCGCACCTGCCGCTCGCTGCTGGGCATCCGCATGGACCGCATGGCCGAGACCGTGCGCGCCCTGGAGCAGGCCGACCGCGTGAAGATTCAGGAAGCGCTGGTCGCGCTGGCCAACGCGCTGGAAGAAGGCCGCGTCTACGAAAACAAGGGCTCGACGGTTCCGCTGGAACTCGAAGAAGCCGCGAAGGAAAAAATCCTCGCCGAGCAGCTCGAGAACCTGCGCCAGGCGCAGGACCGCTACCGCCGCGTCAAAGAGATCATGAACTACATGCCGCCGCAGATCGACCTGCCGAACGAACGCAAGGCGGTCGAGGAATCGCTGGTACGTGTGCGCCAGAAACTGATGGACAAGGAAGACGAGATCAGCTTCCTGCGCCGCCTGCAGGCGCAGAAGGTCGCCGAAGAGACCCGCCTGCGCGAGACCGAACTCTTCCGCCAGCGCGTGAAGAAGCTGAACGAGCAGGTCGCCGATCTGTACCAGAAGGGCCTCTATAAGGAAGCCGAGCGCCTCTCGATCCGCGTCCTGCAGATGGATCCGTTCAACAGCGAAGCCGAAGGCTGGAAGCGCAAGGCGCGCGCGGCCTACCACAGCACCGAAGCCGCCGACATCCGCCACGACTACGCCGAAGCGGTCAAGGACACGTGGGAAGAAGTGGACAACTCGCACATCCCCTACGGCAACCTGCTGACCTACCCGCCGAACTGGGACGTGATCGCCCGCCGCCCCGAACGGTCCTCGATCGGCAAGACCAAAGCCGAAGAACAGTGGAAGCAGGACATCAAGAAGCGCCTGCAGCGCAAGGTCACCTTCGAATTCGTCGATACGCCGCTGGACGAAGCCATCAACTTCCTCCGCAGCCTGACGAACGTGACCATGATCCTCGACCCGAAGGTCGCCCAGGCCGGCGGCGTTCCGCCCATCAGCCTGCGCGTAACCGACATGAGCCTGGACCTGGCGCTCGAATGGCTCCTCAAGCTGGCCGACCTGGACTACGCCCTGAAGGACAACGCGATCTTCATCAGCAAGAAGCAGCAGCTCACCGAAGACGTGGAACTGAAGATCTACGACGTCAGCGATCTGACCCAGACGGTGCCCGACTTCCCCGGCCCCGACTTCCAGCTCACCACGCCCGGCGACGATACCGGCGCGGGCGGCGGCGGCGGCGCGGTAAACCCCTTCGTGGCCGCTCCGGCCCCGACGGTGACGGTGCAGAGCATCGCCGACATGATCCGCAACCGGGTGCGCCCGGATAGCTGGGACCCGAACCAGGGCACCTCGATCGAAGAACGCGCCGGCAAGCTGGTCGTGATGCAGCGCCCGGACGTGCACAGCCTGATCGACCAGCTCCTCTCGAACTTCCGCGCGACGCAGAAGATTCTCGTCAACGTCGAAGCGCGCTTCCTGACCATCCGCGAAGCGTACCTCGAAAGCATCGGCGTGGAGTTCCAGGGGCTCGACCCGAACGTCCTGATGGGCGACTTCGGCGACATCGGCCAGGGCTTGGGCGGCGTGACGGCCCACAACCCCGGCAGCGCGGCCGGCCCGCAGGCGAGCGACATGCCCTGGCCCGGCCTCGTGGACGGACCGAATCCGCTGCTCGGCGGGATGGTCTCCACGGTCGGCTCGATCGTCAACAACGTGGTGAACTTCTTCCCGGCCCGCCTGGACAACGCCCTGGACACCATCTCGGCGAACGACACCAGCGGCCAGCTTCGCCAGGGCGGCCTCTCGGCCCAGGTGACGCTGCTCGGCAAGGCGCAGGTGCAGGCCTTCATCCGGGCGCTGGGCATCCGCGAAAATACGACCACGCTCTTCGCGCCGCGCCTGACCTGCTTCAACACGCAGCGCGCGCATATGTTCGTGGCCCGCCAGCGCACGTACATCGCCGACTACGACATCTCCGGCGACGCGTACGACCCGGTGATCCGCCAGTTCCTGACGGGCTCGGTGCTGGACGTCCGCCCCACGGTCTCGAGCGACCGTCGCTACGTCACCATCGAGCTCCGCCCGACGGTGACCGAAGGCACGCTGCAGACCGGCTCGATCAGCAGCTTCACGGTGCTGACGGGCGCGCAGGTGACGGTGCTCATCCCGCTGACGTTCCCGATCGAGTTCCCGAACCTGACGATCCGCCGCGTGCGCACGACGGCCACGGTGCCGGACGGCGGCATCCTGCTGATCGGCGGGCTGCAGCGCAACGTGAAGTTCCACATGGAGAACGGCGTGCCCTTCCTCAGCGACCTGCCGGTGATCGGGCGCCTCTTCCGCTGGAACACGCAGGACAACTCGAAGAGCAATCTCGCGATCATGGTCAGCCCGCGCATCATCCTCTTCAACGAAGAAGAGGCCAAGCTGTAGCGTTGGGGGGATGGTTCGGTTCCGGTAAAACGTTGCATTCGACATGCCGATGCAGGAACGGCGAAAGAGGGACGAATGACGATGGAAGCGCGCGTGAAGCACTGGATCGTTGCTGGCGTACTGGGTGGCGCGGTGGGCCTGTTCGGCGCCGTGCGGGCGGAAGAAGCGCCCGCGCCGGCCCCGGCGCCCGCGCCCGCGGCCGAGGTGGCCCCGTCCAGCGACGATGCCGCCAAGACCCTGCTTGACCAGCAGGCCGCCGCCGACAAGCGGATCCGGGAAGAGATCGAAGTCCAGGTGCAGGCGCACCTGGAAGCCGGCAAACGCCTCTTCGGCGCCTTCGAGTACGAGCAGGCGCGCGTGGAGTTCGAACGCGCGGTGACGCTCGACCGGGGCAACGCCGACGCGCAGAAGTGGCTGACCCGCGTCAACGACGTCCTGGGCCGCCGCAGGGACCGCATCAAGTCGGCCGTCGAGACGCTGTACGGCGAACAGAAGGTGGCCGTGCAGGAACGCCTCGCGGAACTCGACAACCGCATCGACTGGGGCAACAAGTTCACCGAACAGGCCAAGACCGATTCGGAGTTGAGCCTGCCGGAGCGCATCCGCAAGTACGAGCAGGCGCTGCAGGCGTTCGAACGCGCCAACGAGATCGTGAAGTGGATGCCGCCGAACGTGACCGTGGACGAGCAGCAGAACCAGGTCGCGCGCATGATCCGCGAGACCCGCAAGAGCATCAAGGCCACGGAAGAAGAACTGGCGCAGAGCGACCGCAAGCGCGCGCAGGACCTGGCCATGAAGCGCGCCGACGAGGAACGCCAGTTCCGCCAGAAGAAGATCAACGTCCTGGTCGATCAGGCCAAGGCGCTCTTCGAAATCGGCGAGTACGAGAAGGCCATGCAACTGGCCGGCAAGATTCTGGAACAGGATCCGACCAACCCCGAAGCGCACACCATTCAGTCCGCCGCCGAAGGCCGCAAGCACGCCTCGCGCCGCGCCTGGATCGAAGAAGAAGCGATCGAACAGAACCAGCTCCAGGTGATGCGCGCCGACCGCATGGGCGTGCCGCACGGCCAGTACCTGATCTACCCGGACAACTGGCAGGAGATCGCGCAGCGCACGGGCGACTCGCAGCACCGCAAGGTGGAGGAACCCTGGAAGCTTGAGGCGCGCAAGAAGCTCGGCCGCCACGTCAGCTTCGAATTCGTGGACACGCCGCTGGAAGAAGCGCTGGCCTTCCTGGACTCGCTCACGAAGGTCAATTTCATCCTCGACCCGCGCGTCGCGGCCGAAGGCGCGGGCAAGATCGCGATCACCCTGCGCGTCAGCGACATGGAAATGGAAATGGCGCTGAAGTGGATCCTGCGCCTGGCCGACCTGGACTACGAACTGCGCAACCAGGCCGTCTTCATCACCAAGAAGGCGAACCTGGCGGGCAGCGTCGAACTGGAAATCTACGACGTCCGCGACCTGACCATGGCGGTGACCGATTTCCCCGGTCCGCGCCTGGAACTGGGCACGGCCAACAACACCGGCGCGGGCGCGGGCGGGAACCCCTTCCTGGCGCAGC
>JAHCJK010000273.1 GCA_026184295.1 Planctomycetota bacterium | reverse complement strand
GGGCTGGCGGCTGCCGGACTCGCGGCGCAGGGCACCGCGGGCGCGGGGTTGGCGGCGGCGGGCAAATCCACAGCGGCTTCGGCGTCACTTATGGGAGGCACGGCCATGAAGATCACGGCGGCGGTGGTGCTGGCGACGGCGGCGGCGGCGGGCGCGGCGGTGGTCGCGCGGCAGGGGCAAGGCGAAGAGTCCGCGCGCCCGGTCGTGCGCACGCCCGCCAAGGAGGCGAAGGAATCGCCCAAGGGCAGCGACAAGGCGCCGCTGGGTTCGCCCGAGTTCTACCCGTCGGCCGAACGGCCCATCGGCTGGCGCGGCGACGGCACGGGCCGCTACCCGGCCGCGACGCCGCCGGTGGCCTGGAGCCGGAAGGCTGCCGGCTTCACGTCCACGCTGAAGTACCAGGCCGAAAAGCCCGCGGGGGAACCGGGCAAGGACGCGCAGGCGCTGGAATATTGGACGATCAAGGACTGGCTCGTCGCGGGGCCGTTCGCCTGCGACGATCCGGCGAAGGGGCTCGACCACGACTACCTGGGCGGCGAGAGCGGCGCGATGCCGGGCAAGGGCGCGAAGGCCGGCGAGTCGGCCTGGAAGTTCCTGCGCGCGGACGTGGACACGCAGAGCCGCCACGAATGCAACGGCGGGACCTGCGGGAACAGCAACGTCGATTTCGTCTTCGCCTTCGGCAAAATTGCGGGCTCGCCCAAGCCGGAGATCGAGGGGGAGTTCGCCAACAAGATCGCGTACGCGCACACCTACATCTACGCGCCGGCCGACGGGAAGGTGAAGCTCCAGATGCCCTACGACGCCACGTGCGGGCGCTTCTGGCTCAACGGCAAGCCCACCGACCTGGACCCGAAGAACCGCAACCCGAGCTTCGACGTGACGCTGACGAAGGGCTGGAACCGCCTGCTGGTCAAGCTCGGCACGGCCAACGCGCTGCGCGCCAAGAACGGCGACGCCGAGTGGGCCAGCAAGTGGCTCGTGGCCGCCTACCTGACGCCCGCGGGCCCGGTGAGCTACGAGACGAAGAACGTCGCCTGGATGACGCGCATGACCGGGCGGAGCATCTCGCAGCCGATCGTGGTGGGCGAGCGCATCTTCGTCGGCGCGGCGATCACGGACCTGATGTGCATCGAGAAGAAGACCGGCAAGCTGCTGTGGGTGCGCACGAACTCGCCCTACGACGCGCTGACGCCCGACGAGCGCGCCTCGGTGCCCGGCATGGCCGAGAAGATCGAACCGCTGGTCAAGAAGCTCGACGCCGCCAACGAGGCGCTCGTCGCGGCCATCAACGCGAACGTCTCGGCGCAGGGCATGGACGGCGCGCGCCAGGCGGAAGTGGACCAGAAGGTCAAGGAACGCGACAAGACCGAACGCGCCGTTCACGAGGCCTTTACCGCCGCGGACAAGAAGCGCTTCCCGGGCCTGCAGCTCAACGAGGTCTCCCCCGCCAACGCCACGCCGGTCAGCGACGGGAAGCACGTCTGGTGGGCCTGCGGCGGCTCGATGTGGAGTTCCGGGTCGTACCTGCTGGCCTGCTACGATCTCGAGGGCAAACGCGTCTGGACCAAGCTGGACAACTCACTGGGCGCGGCCGAGCACGGCAACCACGTCTCCCCCATCCTGGCCGACGGCAAGCTGATCTACTCCGCGCACCAGACTCTGATCGCATACGACCCCGCGACCGGCAAGGAAATCTGGCGCAACAAGACCACCGAGACCTCGAAGGACTGGACGAACACGCCCGGGCAGGCCGTGCCGATCGTCCTCGGCGGGACGAACGTGCTCCTGGCCCACAAGAGCCTGTACCTGGCGTCGAACGGGACGGCCTTCAGCCCCTCGTTCGTGGAGACGTTCTTCACCGCCGCGGCGCCCATCGTCGAAAACGGGGTCGTCTACGACACGGCCATCTTCAAAGGCCACGGGAAGCCGCACAGCTTCGTGGCGGTCAAGCTCCCGCCGAACACGAACGGCAAGGCCGAGGTGCTCTGGGCGCCCGAGGGTTCGGAAGTGAGCCTGCCGATCCGCGGTTTCGCCTACCAGATCGCGTCCTGCCTGTACGTGGACGGGCTGGTATACGCGATCGACATGACCGGGGGCCTCACGGTGCTCGACCCTGCCAACAAGAAGTGCGCGTACAAGAGGTGGATGGACGGCTACAACCGCTACACGCGCTTCTGCTTCGGCTACAGCGCCAGCCCGACGATGGCCGGCAAGGAGAAGCACATCTACCTGATCGACGACGCGGGTTACACGCACGTCATCGCGCCCGGCCCGGCGTACAAGGAAGTCGCGCGCAACGTGCTCGAAAACATCCACCAGAGCGGTCATGGCGGCAACCCGTGCCGCCAGGAATCGTTCTACACCTCGCCGGTCTTCGAAGGCTCGCGCATGTACCTGCACGGCGAAGAGTACCTGTACTGCATCGGCGAGAAGTAACCCGCGCCGATCCGGCGAAGGCCGTCGAGCTTGTACAGCAGGCTAAAGCACGTGCGGCAACCGCACGAGTGCGCCGAAATCGCACGAAATCTCGAAATTCGTGTCCCGTCCTGTTCCCCCCGGAACAACCAAGCCATAGCATCTCGAACCAGGGGAGACTCGGCCATGAACACATGGACGGCCGCGGTGGCGGCTTGGATGGCGTGCGCGGCATGGATCGCGCCGCAGGTCTTGGGCGAAGAGCCCGCGCGGCCGCCCGTGCGCACGCCGGCCACGACGCGCTCCGGCTCGGCCCAAGGCAACGACAAAGCGCCGCTGGGTTCGCCCGAGTTCTACCCGTCGTCCGAACGGCCGGTCGGCTGGCGCGGGGACAGCAGCGGGCGCTTTCCCGCCGCCAACCCGCCGCTCGAATGGTACCGCCGGCCAAAAGGCGCGTTCTTCACCATCCGCATCTCGGCGGCGAAACCCAAAGGCGCGGGCCCCGAAGGCGAACCGCTCAACATGGGCTCGCTGCGCGAATGGATGATCGCCGGGCCGTTCACGGCCAAGGACTACGGCAGCGCGATGGAGGACGTCACGCAGCCGAACGAGTCCACGGTGCAGGCGGCCCCCGGCGAGAACCTGGGCGGCAAGCCGTGGAAGGCCGTCTCGGTCTCGCCGACGAACCAGAGCAACAGCCGCGGGCGCCTGGTGCTCGACTTTGCCGTCGCCTACGACCAGGGTGAGAAGCTGGAGTGGCAGAACCATCCGGGCTCGCTGGAACCGTTCGTCGCGTACGCGAGCACGAACCTCTTCGCGGGCGAGGCCGGCAAGATTCAACTGCGCATCGACGGCACCAAGGTCAAAGCATGGCTGAACGGCGCGGAGATCAAGGTGCCGACGCAGCACGAAGGCACGCCGACCGTGGACCTCGTCCAGGGCTGGAACCGCCTGGTGCTCAAGGTCGCCTCGAGCAAGAAGGAATGGCTGGTCTCGGTGCAGGCGATGCCCGTGCCGGGGACGGTCTACGAGACGAAGAACATCGTCTGGATGGCGCCGATGCCAGGGCCGAGTTGGAGTTCGCCCATCGTGGTGGGGCCGAAGATCTTCGTGAACGCCGACGAGGGCACGCTGGTCTGCCTCAACAAGGAGAACGGCCAGACGCTCTGGACGCGCAGCACGACCTTCTACCACGCCATCTCCGACGAAGAGCGCAAGAAGTTCCCCGACCTCGCGCCCAAGGTCCAGCAACTCGACCAGCTCATGGAGAGCCTGCCCGGCGTGCTTAACGCGGGCTTGAGCCCGGACGGTTCCAAGGCCGAAGGCAACGGCGCGCTGCAAAGCAAGATCAAGGAGAAGCTGGACCTCGAGAACAACATCCGCCAGACGATGGGCAAGGCAGACAAGACCTACAACTGCTGGCAGAACGACCGCGGCTGGGCCATCGCGACGCCGGTGAGCGACGGGAAGTACGTCTACGGGGCGTATTACGGCGGGATCAAGGGCATCGGGGCGAGCGCCGTCGCGTGCTTCGATCTGGACGGCAAGCGCGTCTGGACCCATTTCACCGGGCAGACCGAAGTCTACGAACACGGGCAGCATTCGACGCCCGCGCTGAGCGGCAACTACCTCGTGTACCTCTCCGGGCACACCCTGATCGGCTACGAGAAAGCGACGGGCAAGGTGCTGTGGCAGAAAAAGGTCCCGGGCTTCGGCAATGTGGAAGCCGCGAGCCCCGTCGCGCTCAAGCCGGGCGGCGTGGACATGGTCTTCATCCCCAAGATCGGGATTTACCGCAGTGCCGACGGCGCGGAGCTGTGGCGTTCGACCGTGAAAGACGACACCGTCACGCCCTGCTACGTGGACGGGCTCGTCTACGGCGTCAACTACGGATTCAGCGCGGTGCTGACCAAGGAGGCCTCGGTCTACGTCATGCAGGTGCCGCCGCCCGCGGGCGACACGGTCAAGCCGCAGTTCCTCGTCCAGAAGCCGTGGAAGGACTTCGAGATCAAGACCAAGTACGGCACCGCGCTGGTCGCGTCGCCGCTGTACGACAACGGGCTGCTGTACGAGATCAGCGAGGGCGGCTCGCTGATCGTCGCGGACACCAAGACCGGCAACCTCGTGTACAACAAAGTGCTCGAGAACCTGAACCCGCGCCTGACGTGGGTCTTCGTCGTCGGCGTCTGCACCGGGCCGACGCTGGCCGGGAAGTACATCCACGTCCGCGACGACCAGGCTCAGACCTTGGTCCTCCAGCCCGGCCCCGTCTACAAGGAACTCGCGCGGAACGTGCTGTGGGAAGTGAACAACGGCCGCTTGCAGGAAGCGCAGAGCAACCCGTGGTACGAAGGCGGGCGGATGTATTACCGCACGCAGGGGTTCATGTACTGCATCGGGGAAAAGTAGGCGAGCGCCCTGGGCCGCGGGCTTTGGCTAGGAGGCCGGAGCCGGAGGGAAGCGCTCGCGAACCCATCGTTCCACCTGCTCCTCCAGCGCCGCATTCTCCTGGGCCTTTCGCCAGGAGCCGCTCAGGAATAGAAAAATGCGGGCGGCGATCGCGCCCGCGAGCAGTCCCACCACGAAGCAGATGCCGATCACGATCACCGTTGCCAGCGTCTTTTCGCCCATGTTTGGGAATCCAAACGGGACGATTGCTCCGAGAATCCCGCCAGCGTACATGATCCAATCGGCGATGCCCTGCGACTGGCTGGAAGGCCGCACGCGCGCGAACACTTTTTCAGGGTCGGACTTGTGCCAACTGAATTCCAATTCCACGCCCGCGTTCAAACCCGCGTGAATGGTGACCTGGCTTGCAATCATGTGCGGCAGCCGCGACGAGGCCTCCCCGTCCTGTTTGGTCTTGGAGACTTGATAGTCGCGCACGCGGATCCGCGGGCCCTGCCCCAAGGCCGTCGCGAGTTCCTTCGCGGCCGTCGCGCCGTGAGCATGCACGACGGACCAGATCTGGTCCTCGAAGGGGACGCCTGGTTCAAGTTGCAGCGCCAGTTCGATCGCTTGCGGCATCTTATATCCTTACGATGCACCGTTCATAATCGCCTTTCCGCGAATAGCAACTGAGCGCATGCTCCGTTGCTTGTACAGCAATGCGTACAGCAGCGGTGGACACCTGTGCACTCTCAGAAAATCCCGAAATAGCGTCCCTCGAATATTCCTGTTGGACAACCAGGGTGTAGAAAGTAGCGGAGAACACCATGCCCGCGGTAGCCCAAGGAAAACGCCCGGTGCCCACCGTCCAGCCCGATGCCGAACGCGACGAGGACCTGCTGCGCCGCTTCGTGAAGCACGGCGACGGCGATGCCCTGGGAAAGGTCTTCGCGCGGCACGTCGATACGGCCTACCGGGTGGCGCGACGCTACTTCCCCCACACCGGCGACGCGGAGGACGCCGTGCAGTCCGCGTGCCTGCTGGTGATGCGGAACGCCGGACAATTCCGGGGAGGTGCCTCCGTGCGAGCCTGGTTCATGGGCCACGTCGTCAACGTCTGCCGCAACAAGGTCCGCGAGAACGCGCGGCGCGCCTCGCGCCAGCGCCATGCGTCCGCGCCCTCGGGGGAACCCGACGCGGTGCGGATCGCGGCGGAACAGGAGACCAGCC
>JAHCJK010000272.1 GCA_026184295.1 Planctomycetota bacterium | reverse complement strand
TCAGGGCGCCCGCGATCATCGCCAGCATGCTCCGCCCGAAATCCCCGATGGCCGCGCCGAGCAGAAAGCCGTTGCCCGCGCCGTAGATGGTGAAGGACGTCAGGATCGCCAGTTCGTGCGTCTGCCAGTCCCGCACTCCGGTCTCGGAATAGACCACCGCGACGCTGCCCAGCACCGAGGCCAGCGGCACGGCGGCGGCGAGCACCTGCCAGGGCCAGAACGCGTAGGCCGGCTGGCCCGACTTCGATTTAGGAGCGCGCTCCCGGGCCATGCCGCTTACGGCCGGGCGCTCGCGGGATCGACGTGCAACTGGTAGCAGGCGGCCTCCTCGCCGTTGCGCACGAACAGCTTGCCGTGCGCGATCGCCGGATGGTTCCAGGTCTTGCCTTCGAGCGCCTTCATGCGCGCGATTTCCTTGTGGCCGGCGGGATCGGCCTGCACGAGGCAGACCTCGCCCCTTTCCGAAAGCAGCACGAGCAGGTCCTGGTCGGGCAGGAGCAGCGCCTGGCCGTTGCCGTAGCCGCTGGCGTGCCACTTCTTCCCGCCGTCCTCCAGGCCCACGCAGGCGAAGACCGTGGACGTGAAGCCGTACAGGCAGTCCTTGTGGACCACCAGGTCGTTGAAGTACGGGCTCAGCGCGCGCGTGTGCCAGACCTCGCCGACGCTCCACGCGCCGTCCTTCTGAGCCACGCGCAGGCGCTTGGTACCCAGTCCGAAGGGCGAACCGAAGAGCACGTCCGTGGGGCCGACCACCGCGGGCTGGACCACGCGCGCCATGCCCTTCGTCGGCCAGGCGTGCGTCCAGAGTTCCTTGCCGCTTTCGGGATCGAGCCCGAAGAGGCTGTCGTCGGTCGCGGTCAGGATCTGTTCCACGCCGCCGAGCGCCGAAAGCTGCGTCGAGACGTACGCCATCTCGCCCTTCCCGGCGCTCCAGCGCAGGTCGCCTTTTTCGATGCCGTAGCCGAGCACCGCCTTGCCGGCCGGCCCGGCGACGTAGACGCTCACCACGCCTTTGGCCACCAGCGGCGAAGCCGAGAAGCCCCACTGCGGCAGCTTGGCTCCGCTGTCGGCCTTCGTGTCCTTGGACCAGACCAGCGCGCCCGTGCGCGCGTCCAGGCAGTTCAGCACGCCCGTCGCGCCCAGCGTGTAGAGCCTGCCTTCAAAGAAGGTGGGCGTCGCGCGCGGCCCCGGCCCGGCGACCACTTCGGTAAAGCGCGCGGGATCGGTATGCGCCCAGCGCTGCTTGCCCGTCTCGGTCTCGTAGCAGACGACGGCTTCCTCCTCGCCCCACTGCTCCTGCGTGTAAAGGTAAGAGCCCACGACGCAAAAGGACGACCAGCCCGGCCCAACCTTGCGCCGCCAGATTTCCTTCGGCGGCTGGGCCTGCCAGTCGGTCCCGACGATCACGCCCGGCACCCGCGCGTCGCGCCCCGGACCGCGAAAGCCCGGCCAGTCCCCGGGCATCAGCGCCAGCGGCTTCGCGGCTTCCGCCGCGGGATCGGCGTTCTTGGGCGCTTCGGGCGGCGGCGTGCGCGCGGCGAGGAAGGCGTCTTCCTTCGTCGGCTGCCAGCGGAAGCTCGTCTCGGAATTGAAGTTCCCGTCCAGCCCGTCCAGCCGCAGCAGGGCGAAGTACCCCCAGGCCACGGCGAAGACCGCGATCATCCCCAGCCGCCGCGCCGGCCAGACCAGCGATCCGGTAACGGCCAGCCAGAGCATCCACGCCGAAAGCGCCACCGGCAGCGTGTAAATGACGATGCCCATCGTGCCGAGGGACGGATGGTAGAGCAGCGAGAGCACTCCGCCCGCCGCGGCCAGGCCCGCGAGGCCGATCAGGCGCTCCTTCCACGGGATGCGGCTGAGGAAGAGCCACCACAGGAGCATCAGCAGCGCGCCGACGATCGGCGACCACATCAGCCCCATGAACTGCGTGAAGGTGCCCGGTTCCAGGTACCCGGGCAGGTAGTATCCGGTCCACATCAGCACGACGATGGCCACCGCGGGCCACAGCCGCAGGTTCGGCGAAGCGGGCCGGGCCGCGGCTTCCGAAGCCGGGGCAACGGCGGCCTGAGGATGAGCGGCATCCATGGGAGGTCCTCCGGGCAAGTAGGCGCGTCCGATTCTGCACGCTCGAGCCGCAAACGCAACGCTTCTGCGCGGCCGAACGAAAAACGAGTCCCAGGCGCGGGGTTCTTACGGGAATGCGGAGGCTTCTTTCGGGCTCAGGTGGATTCGGAATACGCCCGATCGGCGTTGGGCGGCGCGGGCGCGGGCGGCGGCGGTTCTTCGTACATGCCGCGCTTGGCCTTGAGCAGTTCGCCGACCGTCTCCGGCTTGGGTTCCGGCGGCGGCGCGGGAATCTCGGGCGGCAGCAGGTTCTCGCCGCGCTGCACGTACTCGAAAACGATCTTCAGGAAGCGCTCGTTCTGCACGCCAAAGGCCGCGCCGGCCAGCAGGCAGGCCGCCGGCAGGCGCGTCGCGGGCCACTCCTTGACCGCCGGGACCAGCAGCAGCGCCAGCACGAACGCGACGGGAAACGAGTACCGCAGCGCATGCACGAACGCGTCGGCGCCGATGCCGACGGCCGTCAGGCGCGTGCGCACGGTCGCGTCGCGGTCCAGGCAGGCGAAGACGACGGGCAGCGTCAGCGCGTGGCCCGCCAGAATGGCCCAGGCGCCGAACCAGAGCACCGCCACGTAGGAGACGAACGCGCCGGCGAGCATCGCGAAGAGCGACTTGCCCAGGTGCCCGGAACTCATCCCGACGATCAGCGCGTTCCCGGCCGTGTAGACCGTCAGCCAGACCAGCGCCGCCGTCTCCTCGGCGCCCAGGCCCTGGTTGGCCATCCGCGCGCCCGCGCCGAGGATCCCCGCGGCGGCCAGGCAGGCCAGCAGCGGCACGGCCACGGCCAGCGCGCGCCAGGGCCACCAGGCGTAGGCGGGATGCACCCACTCGCGCGGAACCGGGCCTGCGTCGCTTTCGTCCATCGCGTTCCCTGCCGGTTGCCGGAGGCCGCGCGCGTAACAATTCGACGCCGAATTGTTTCTTGCGGCTCGCGTCCGCACGTGGAAGATGCGCGCATACCGGACGCAGGATTCTTACGGATTGGCGCGCGGATCTTTCGGCGCGGCGGAGGCGGCATGGCGAAGAACGGCAAGCTGGGCGTGCTGGTGCGCGGCGCGGGATGGGTCGCCGGCGAACACATCAAAGCCTTCCGCAAGAATCCGCACACCGAGGTCCGCCACATCGACGCGCGCTCGGAAGACAAGATCGAAGGCTACTTCCAGAAATTCGGCTTCCGCTGCGACCATTCCTGCGACGACTTCGAACGCGCGCTCGAACGCGACGACATCGACATCGTGGACATCTGCACGATCAACTACCAGCACGCCAGGGAAGCCGCCCTGGCCGCGAAGGCCGGGAAGCACGTCTTCATCGAAAAGCCGATCGCCATCGAACCGAAGGAGATGTACGCGCTCGAGGCCGCGATCAAGAAGCACAAGGTCAAGTCGGCCGTCGGGTTCGTCTGCCACTGGTATCCGCGCATCGTTTCGATGAAGGCGCAGGTCCAAAAAGGCGCGCTGGGCAAGATCTTCTACGCCAACGCCGCCTACCTGCACGAACTGAAGGGCGCGTGGAAGACGCAGCCCGAGACCGCCGGGTCGAGCCTGCTCATGGGCGGCTGCCACGCGCTGGACCTCGTCCGCTGGTTCCTCGGCAACGAAAAGCGCATCGTCGAAGTGCACGCCTACGCCAACGGCCCGTGGCGCCGCAAGGACTTCGCCTACCCGCCCAACGTCTTCATGTCGATGAAGTTCGAGGACGGCACCGTCGCGCAGGTGGGCAGCAGCGTCGAATGCAACATGCCCTACGCCTTCGAACTGACGCTGCTCGGCACGCGCGGCGGCATCCGCGGCGAGAAGCTGTACAGCGAGGACTTTCCCGGCGCGAAGCAGTTCCTCACTGTGCCCGGCGTCGGCATGGACAGCGGCGACGTCGCGCACCATCCCTTCGACACGATGATCGACGAATTCGTCGCGTGGGTCCGCGGCGGCAAGCCCTGCGCCAACAGCACGCTCGACGCCGTGCAGACCCACGAAGCGATCTTCGCCGCCCAGGAAAGCTTCCGCACCGGAAAGCCGGTGAAGCTGCGCAAACGCTGACCAACGGCCATGTGCGATTTTCGATTGCGGATTTTCGATTCCCCCGCACTAAGCATGATCGGTTGACCTCGGGCTGCCACCCGTATCGCTGTTGAGACGGGTGCGGAAGCCACGGGTGCGGAAGCCCAAGGGCCCCGCCGCGTAGTTCCCAATCCAAAATCCCAAATCCAAAATCGGAAATGAAGTGGTGCGCTTGCCGCCGGCCGCGTCCGCTTTCCCCTTGATGCGCGCTGTGAAAAGCAGAATCCTACGCCTATGGCGAAACCCAAACTCGCGCAGCCCACCTTCAAACCGCTGGGGGACGGCGCGGTGCGCGTGGCCTTCGGCGACGCGATCGACCCGGGGCTCAACCGCGCGGTGCGCGCCTACGCGGCCTGCCTGGAACGCGAGACGCCCGGCGGCGTGATCGAATGGGTGCCGAGCTACGCGGCAGTGACGGTCTTCTACAAGCCGCACGTGGTCCGCTACGGGCCGCTGTGCGAACAGCTCAAAGCCCTGGTGAAGGGCCTCGACAAGCAGGCGCCCTCGCGCGCGACGCTCTACACGCTGCCGGTCCGCTACAGCGCGGCCTTCGGGGCCGACCTGGGCTACGTGGCCGAACGCGCGGGCGTGGACGCGCGCGAGGTGATCGAACGCCACTGCGCCGCCACGTACCTGGTGTACATGCTCGGCTTCGCGCCGGGCTTCGCCTACCTGGGCGGGCTCGACCCGAGGCTCGCCACCCCGAGGCTCGACCGGCCGCGCGACCGCGTCGCGGCGGGCAGCGTGGGCATCGCGGGCGACCAGTGCTGCATCTACCCCATCGAGACCCCCGGCGGCTGGCGCGTGATCGGGCGGACGCCGGTGCGCGTCTACGACCCCGCGCGCACGCCCGCGGTGCTGTTGAAGGCCGGCGACCGCGTGCGTTTCCGCCCCGTGGACGAGCAGAAGTTTCTGGAGATCGAGCAACGCTGCATCCAGGGTTCGTACACGCTGGAGGCCGAGCCCTTCGAGGACGCGTGAGCATGGCGCTGCGCGTGGATTTGAACGGCGACGTGGGCGAAGGCGCGGGGCACGACGCGGACCTGCTGCCGCTGGTCACGTCGGCGAACATCGCCTGCGGCGGGCATGCGGGCGACGAGGCGAGCATGCGTGCGACCGTCGCACTGGCCGCGAAGCACGGCGTGGCGATCGGGGCGCACCCGAGTTACCCCGACCGCGCGAACTTCGGGCGCGTGGACGTGGAGGTCGCGCCGGCGCCTTTAAAGGAACAGGTCGCGGAGCAGATTCTCGCGCTCCGGCGCGTGGCGGACCACGCGGGCCTGCCGCTGCGCCACGTCAAGCCGCACGGCGCGCTGTACAACCGCGCGGCCCGCGACGAGCCGGTGGCGCGCGCGGTGATCGAGGCCGTGCAGGCCGCTGCGCCCGGCGCGGTGCTGTTCGTGCTGGCCGGGAGTCCGCTGGCGGAGTGGGCGCGTTCGGCGGGGTTGGCGGTGGCGGAAGAAGTCTTCGCCGACCGCGGCTACCGCGCCGACGGATCGCTGGTGCCGCGCGGGCAGCCGGGCGCGCACGTGCCGGCGGGACGGGAGGCCGGCGCGCGCGTGCTGAGGATGCTGCGCGACGGCACCGTGGCCAGCGTCGAAGGAAAGGCCGTGCCGATCCGCGCCGACACGATCTGCATCCACGGCGACGGGCCGGAGGCCGTGCGGATGGCGCGGGAACTGCGCGCGTTCCTGGTTTCGCCGGGCGGGGTCGAGATCGCGCGGTTCGGGTCGGAGTAACGGAAGCAGCCGGTAGTTCACCAACGGAGCCGATACGCACGCGCATGAGCGCCGCTTTTGAGATTCTTCAGCCGGGGATGTTCGCGACCGTTCAGGACCTGGGCCGCTGGGGGCAGCAGGCCTCGGGCATGGTCGTG
>JAHCJK010000271.1 GCA_026184295.1 Planctomycetota bacterium | reverse complement strand
ACCATGTACGCCGGCTACCGGCTCTACGACGAAGGCACCGCCTTCCTCGCCGGCCTGATCCTCTGCACCAGCCCCCTCTTTATCGGCATCTCGCGTTCCTGCGTGATCGACCAGACCTTCTCGACGCTGCTCGCCGCGGCGCTCTTCTGCATCCTGCTCGGCATCTCCGGGCGCTGGCCGTGGGCCCCGGCCGGTCCGCTCCCCGAAGAGAACCCGGGACCGGCCGAAGCGAACAAGGACCCCGCCCCGCCCTTCGATTCCTCGCTCCTGGCCGCGGCGGCGCTTGGTGGACTGGCCTTCATGGCCAAGGGCACCGCGACGCTGCTGGTGATCGTCGTCCCGTTCGTCTACCTGGTGCTTTTTCATGCCTCCGAATTCTTCCGCAGCCCGGGGCGCTTGTGGGTACGCATCTGGTTGACCGTCGCGGGCGTGGGCCTGGCCTTTGGCGTCGCGCAGTACCTCTTCTTCAACCCCGACGGCGAACCCTACCGCGTGCCGCCGTGGGGCCTGGGCGCGGGCGTGATGGCGTTTCTCGCGTTCACCTATTTCGGGATGCGCGCGTACTGGCGCGCGGGGCGCTACGGCTGGGCCGCGCTGCTGCTGCTGGGGCTCTCCGCCTGGTGGTACGCGGTGCTGCTGGGCACGATGGGCTTGGAAGATTTCCGCAAGCTGGTGCTCTTCGAAGTCGTCGGCCGGCTGCAGGGCAAGGTGCACTCCGAACCGGTCTTCTACTACCTGGTGATCATGCTCGCGGTCTTCTTCCCGTGGTCGGCGGCGCTGATCCCCAGCATCGGCTGCGCCTGCCGGCGCGTGACGCACCGCCTGCCGCTGCGCGCGCCCTCGCCCGAGGCCGTGCGCGCGGTGGCCGATCCGTTCCTGGTCGCGTGGCTGCTCGGCGTGGTGATCTTCTTCAGCATTCCCAAGGCCAAGCTGGCGACGTACGTGCTCCCCGCCTTCCCCGCCGCCGCGCTGCTGACCGCGCGCATGCTGCGCCGCATCGGCAGTCTGGCCGAACCGGTCGGCGAACTCTGGCGCATGGCCGGCATCGCCACGGTCTGGAGCCTGGGCGTCACCATCGTGGTGGCCTTTTCCGGGGCGATCAAACTCAAGAAGGATCTTCAGGGCACGCTCGACGACCTGCCCGTTCCCGCGCTCTTCGTGGCCGTGGGCCTGGCGCTGCTGATCGCCGTCCCGTGGACCCTGACCTACATGCTGCGGCGGGCGCGGGTGGCCGTGGCGGCATGCGCGGGCTTCGTCGCGGCGATCATCGCGATCGCGGTGCCCTTCGCGATCGAGCCCCTGCACATGCGTTCGAACCAGCGCCTGGCCATGAAGGTGATGGACATGGCCAAGGACGTGGACGCCTGCATGTCGATGGGCTGCGAGGAGGAAAGCCTCGTCTTTTACCTGCACCGCCCGGTGATCGAGGCGCGCCGGCCCGACGCGGCCAAGCACGAGACCTTCAAGGACATCGTCCAGGAGACCTTCCTGCTCAAGCCGCCCGGCCGGCTGCTGGTCTTCGTCCATTCGCGCTATTTTCAGTTGTGGATGAACAACGCGCCGCCGGAAGGAACGATGGAGGTCTACCGCAACCAGCACATCGTCGTGCTGCTCAACAAACCGCCCGAGCCCGGCAGCATCCCGCCGGCCCCGGAAACCAAGCCGCAACTCGATCCGGTCGAGCCGGGCGAACCTGCCGAACCGGGCGAGGCCGGAAACTGAGTCTTACTCGTCCTGCAGCGCGCCGGCTTTGGGTTCCTCGGTCTTCTTCGCGGGCGGCTTGGTCTTCGATTCGCCCGTCAGCCCGGGAATCTTCCCCGCCTTCGCGGCCTCTTCCTTTTTCCGCTCGGCCTCGGCGTCCTTCTTGCGCTGCTCTTCTTCCTTGGCCCGCTCGGCGGCCTTGGCTTCGCGCGCCTTGGCCGCGACGGCCTCGGACTGGAGCAGCAGGGTTCGGAAGGCCGCGGCGCTTTCCAGCGGGTTCTCGATCTGCGCCACCGCCTGCCCGTCGGTCCCGAAGATCACGATCCCGGACGCCTTGACCGCCGATCCGCGCCCGGCCAGGTTCTTGTCGCCGGCCTTGAGCGCCAGGGCGGCGAATTTGTTCGTGAGCAGGTCGAGCGTGTCCTTGTCGGCCACGATCTTCTTCGCGAACGTCTGCATGTCCTCGTTCTTCTTCACCGCGTCCTTGTCGGCCGGGTCCACGCTGGCCGAATAGATGAACGCGACGCCCAGTTTGCCGCTGCTTCCGAGCCGTTTGAAGGCGTCCGCGGGCTTTTCCTGCGGCGCCGGCCAGCCCTTGGGCAAGAGGTAGGTCTTCGGGGACGCCGCCGCGGCGGCCGCGCGCGCGCCGGACCCCAGGGTGCACGCGCAAAGCGCCAGAAGCATGGCTCGGGCCAGAGTCGGCATAGGGTGACCTCCGCGGGACCTGTTTATAGAAGAAGCGTGGGTCCGGGCGCGTTGGTTCGAATCATTTTTGGCTGTACAAATAAAGCGAGGCCTCCGAAGAGGCCTCGTTTTGTGCAACTCCAAATCGAACGGAAGCTTACGCCTTGGCTTCGCCCGCGGCGGCCTTGGGCTTGCGCTGGCGCGTCTTCTTCTTGGGCGCTTCCTTCTTGCGGATCTCGGCCTCGCAGAGTTCCCAGAGGACGAGCGTGGAGTCGTCGCCCAAGCGCGTGCCGTAGAACTTGGAGCGGTTGACGCCCTGGCCGCGGGGGAGGTCCGCCTTGGCCTGGCGGATCGTGCGGGGCAGGCGCAGGATGCGCGTGTACCCGCCCGGGCGGCTCTCGAAGCGCTTGCTGTATTCTTCGAAGACCCGCTTCACCGCCGCCTTGGCCGCGACCGTGGACCCGAGGGCCTCGGTGGCGAGCGCGCGGTGATGGAGCGTGCCCTTCTTTCCGTACGTGATGATCCGTTCGGCGAGCGGGCGGGCGGCCTTGGCCTTCTGGATCGTGGTGCGGATGCGGCCGTGCTCGAACAGGTTCAGGACCATGTTGCGCAACATGGCCCGGCGGTGGTCCGGATGCCGGCTGAAATTCTTACTTCCGCTGCGGTGTCGCATGATTCCCTCGTTTTACGTTCCGTTCCGGCGCTAACCGACCTTGGCTTCTTCGGGCGGCGCTTCCATGCCGAGATTCAAGCCCATGTCGTTGAGCTTCTTCTTGATTTCCTTCAGCGAGGTCTTGCCGAAGTTCTTGATCTTGAGGATGTCGTTCTCGGTCAGCCGCACCAAGTCGCTGAGCGTCTGGATGTTGGCCGCGGCGAGGCAGTTTTCCGCGCGCGCCGACGGGTCGAGCACGCTGACGGGCAGCTTGAGCTTCTCGCGAAGCTCGCGCACCTGCGCGTCTTCGCCCGCGTCGAGCTGCGCGGCGGCCATGACGCCGGTGCTTTCGATCTGCTTGCCGAGTTCGAAGTACTTCACGAACGGGTTGAAGTGCTTGCGCAGGATCGTGGACGATTCGACCAGCGCCATCTCGGGCGAGATCGTGCCGTCGGTCCAGATCTCCAGCACCAGCTTGTCGAAGTCGGTCTGCTGGCCGACGCGCGTGTTCTCCACGCGGTAGCGCACGCGCCGCACCGGCGAGAAGATGGAGTCCACCGGGATCGTGCCGACGAGCGCCTCGGGGTTGATGTTCTCTTCCGCCGTGCGGTAGCCGCGGCCCTTCTGCGCGCTGAACTGGACGCTGAGCGTCACGTCGTCGGTGATCGAGCAGAGGGTGTGGTTGGGGTTGACGATCTCGAAGCGCTCGTCGCGCTGGATGTCCGCGCCGGTGACCGGGCCCTTGCCGGTCTTCTCGAGCTTGAGCACGATCGGCTCGTCGGTATGCATCTTGAGCCGGAGTTCCTTGATGTTCAGGACCAGGTCCGTGACATCTTCGAAGAGGCCGGGAATCGCGGTGAATTCGTGCGAGACCGTGGTGACCTTGGGCTTGCCTTCTTCGCCCTTGCCCGTCACCGCGACCTTGATGCCGGTGATCGCCGCGCCTTCGAGACTGGAAAGCAGCACGCGCCGCAGCGAGTTGCCGACGGTCACGCCGTACCCGCGTTCGAACGGTTCGACCGTGAACTTGCCGAACGACTCGTTCGCCGACTTGGCGTCCAACGTAACCTGTGTGGGAAGCTCAAAGCCTCTCCAGCGAATGCGCATGGATTGTCCTCGCCATCTTCCCTGGCCTGGGGCCGCGGGGCTTCGGGACACGCGGCGGCGGGAAGGGCCGGCGCATGACCGTGTGGAGGGTGAAGCCTCGCGTTTCGTTGCCCGTCCGGACCCTTCGCCGCCCCCATGCGGCCCGCGGAATCCGTACGAACGTCCTGCAACAACCTGTAACCGGCACAAGGCCGGCGCCCGCCGTTGCGGGGTACGACTACTTCGAAAGCAGTTCGACGATGAGCTGTTCCTGGACGGGAATCGAGACGTCCTCGCGGGTAGGCAGCGAAACCACCTTGCCCTTGGTATTCTCGTTCTCGGCCTGGATCCACGAGGGGCACTGGCGGCCCTTGGTTTCTTCCAGGCGCCCGCGCACGAACTTCTGCGACTTCGCGTCGCCGCGCGCGGCCACTTCGTCGTTCACGCTCACCTGGAAGCTGGGAATGCTCACCCGGCGGCCGTTGACGTTGATGTGCCCGTGGCAGATGAGCTGCCGGGCTTCGGCGCGGGACTGCGCCCAGCCGATCTTGCAGACCACGTTGTCGAGACGGCGCTCGAAGATCTGCAGCAGCGTTTCGCCGGTGTTGCCCTTGCTGCGGCTCGCCTCGGCGAAATAGCGGCGGAACTGCTTTTCCATCACGCCGTAGAAGCGCTTGACCTTCTGCTTCTCGCGCAGGCCTTCGCCGAACGTCGACGGCTTGCCGCGGCGCATGGTCACCTGGCCGGGCGGATAGTCGCGCCGCGCGATCGCGCACTTTTCGCTCTCGCAGCGCACGCCCTTCAGGAAGAGCTTCATGCCTTCACGCCGGCAGAGCCGGCACTTGGGACCCGTGTATCGACCCATGAACGATCCTACCCCCGTCTACATGCCTCGGGCGCCCGCCGGTACGGCCGGCCGGCCCCCCATAAACCGTGTTGCGTTACACGCGGCGGCGCTTGCGCGGCCGGCAGCCGTTGTGCGGCAGCGGCGTCACGTCTTCGATCGCGCGCACGGCCAGCCCGGCGGCCTGGAGCCCGCGGATGGCGCTCTCGCGGCCCGCGCCGGGTCCCTTGACCCGCACTTCGATTTCCTTCATGCCCATCTTCGAGACCTTCTCGGCCACGGCCTCGGCGGTGCGCTGCGCGGCGAACGGCGTGCTCTTGCGCGCGCCCTTGAACTTCACCGTGCCGGCCGAATCCCAGGCCAGCACGTCGCCGTTGGCGTCGGTGATGGTGATGATCGTGTTGTTGAAGGTCGCCTGGACGTGCGCGACCCCGCGCGCCTCGCTCCGCTTGATCTTCTTCTTCTTGTAGCCCTTAGCCATGTTTCCCGTCCCGAATTCCTGGCCCGAAAGCAACGCGCCCGATTAGCGCATTTCCTTGACGGACACCTTCACGGCGACCGTCTTCTTCTTGCCCTTGCGCGTGCGCGCGTTCGTGCGCGTGCGCTGCCCGCGCACCGGCAGGCCCTTGATGTGCCGCATCCCGCGCCACGAACCGATCTTCTTCAGGCGCGTGATGTTGATCTGCAGGCGCCGGCGCAGGCCGCCTTCCACCGGGCCGCTGCGGCCGTCCTTCAGGTTTTCGTCGTTGAAATTCTTGTCGATGAACGAGGCGATGCGGGCGATCTCGTCGTCCTTCAGGTCGCGCGCGCGCGTCGAAGGCTCGATGTTGCACTCCTTGCAGATCAGCGTCGCCCGGTACGGGCCCACGCCGTACAGGTAGCGCAACGAGATGTCGATGCGCTTCTCGTTCGGAATATCCACACCCATGATACGCGGCATGCGACCGGTCTCTCCCCTTCTGGCGCCCTAGCCCTGGCGCGTCTTGTGGCGCGGCTCCGTGCAAATGATCCGCAGCCGGCCCTTCCGGCGCACGATCTTGCAGTTCTCGCAGCGTCTCTTGATGGAACGTCGAACCTTCATCTCGAACCCCTTCCC
>JAHCJK010000270.1 GCA_026184295.1 Planctomycetota bacterium | reverse complement strand
GGCGGCTTCGGCGGCGGCGGGGGCGGCGGCAAACCCTGGCAGAAGCGTGAAGGCGGCGCGGGCGGCGGCGGATTCGGCGGCGGCAAGCCGTGGGAACGCCGCGAGCGCTCCGGCGGCTCGGGCAGCTCGGGCGGCTACCGCGGCGGAAGCGGCGGCGGCAAACCCTGGGAACGGCGCGAGCGTTCCGGCGGCCAAGGCGGCGCCGGCGGTCCCGGACGTTCGGGCGGCTACGGCGGCGGCAAGCCCTGGCAGAAGCGCGAAGGCGGCGGCGGGCGTTCGAACGATACGCGCGACCGCGGCGCCTCGCCACGCCCCTGGCAGACGCGCGACCGCGACGACGCTCGTCCGTGGAAGAAGCGCCGCGACGAAGGCGAGCAGTAGGCGGGGCGAAGTTCCCGCGTGACCTTTGGAACCCTGGGTGGTATAAGACCTAAGGCCAAGGAAACGTGCGAACGATGCGTCCGAACAACGGTTCCCCTGCCCTGCCCGGCGCTCGCCTGAGAGCCGTGCTGGCGGCGTGGCTGCTGGCCTGCGCGTTCGTCGCCACGCCGGCCCACGCCGATCTCCAGGTCAACCTGCGCCGCGACAAGGTGGAACTCAACGACGGCACCGTCGTCGAATGCATCGTGCTGATGCAGACGCCGCGCGGCGTGCTGATCGCGGTCAAGGATCCCAACAAGGAAGACGGCGTCATCCAGAAGGTGATTCCTTCGAGCAAGGTCAAGAGCATCGTCCGCGGCGAGGACGAAGGCCAGATGAAGGGCCTGAAGACCGAGGAAGAACTGGCGCGGAAGGTGATCCAGGGGTCCGGCTACCGCAAGGAAGGCGTGGAAGAACAGCCGCAGCCGATCAATCCCACCGGTCCCATCGAGGCCATTCAGCCGCTGGTGCCGAACAAAACTACCGATCCCAACGGTCCGAAGCCGGTCGCGAACTCGAAGCTGACGCCCCAGCAGGTCGCGCAGGAGTACCTCTCGCGCTTCCCCGACCTGCGCGAGGCCTCGCAGATCTTTATGGGCGGGAGCGAGCGCGTCGGGGAACTCTTCCAGCGCGCGCAGAAGGACGACCCGATCCTGCGCGAGCAGCTCGACGGGTTCCTGAACCTCTTCTTAAAGAGCATCCAGCCGCCGGACAAGACCGTCGGCAAGCGCGCGCCGGTCAAGCCCAAGGCACCCGCGCCCAAGCCTCCGGCCCCCAAGCCCGCGCCGCCGCCCGCGAAGCAGGAGCAGGACAAGAAGGAATAGTCAGGCCACGCGCTTCGCGAGCATCTCCTTCAACGCCGCAATCGACGTTTCCACGCCGCCTTCCAGGCCCGCCAGGTACTCGATGGAGCACGGCCCGGCGTAGCCGCGCGCGGCGAGCGTATCCAGAATCCAGCCGAAATCGACGGTTCCGGTCCCGGCCGGCGCCTGCATCTTGCCCGGCGCGGCGTCGCGCAGATGCACGTGGACGGCGCGGTCGAGGAACGGCTTCGTCGCCTTCAGGTCGATGCCCTGCATGGCGAAGTGGCTCGGATCGTAGGCCACGGCCAGTTCGGGAAGAGCTGCGCAGAGACGCGTGCACTGTTCGACGTTCTCGAACGGCGTGTTGGCGTGCAGTTCGATCGCGAAGGTGACGCCGTACTCCGCGCCGATCGCGTGCATCTCGCGCATGGAGGCCACCGAGTCCGCCAGCACGTCGTTCCAGTCGCGACCGGCCGCCGCGCCTTTGGACCCCGGAAAGAACGAGGCCACCCGGATGCCCAGCCGGCGCATGAACTTCGCGACGGCCTCGCATTCCTTGCGCCGCTGCTCGACCACTTCGGGCGCGCGGTTGTGGAGATTCCCGTAGGCCGAATTCACCGCCACGGCGGTCAGGCCGTGCCGGGCCAGCGCGGTCTCCGCGCGTTTCGCCTGGCCGTCCAGGTCCGCGGCGATCTCCGCCGGAACCAGTTGCTTGAAGCCCGGAATCACGATCAGATCGACGTGGGTAAAGCCCAGCGCCGCCACGGCCGCCAGCGCTTCCTCGTGCGAGACCTTGAACGCCGACGTGGAACAGGCCAGTGCCATCCGTTACTCCTCCGCTTGGTTTTCGCCGATCACAGCAGCCCCGCCTCGATCATCAGGTCGAGCGGGAAGCGTTCCTGTGCCACGGGGGTAAAGACCGTCTTGCGCAGGCGCGCCGATTCGTACAGCCCCATGATGATTTCGAAGCCGCGCAGCGCGGTCTCGCCGCGCATGGGATGTTCCGTGCCGTCGTGGATCGCCCGGGCCAGGAGTTCGTAGCCCTTGCCGATGGCGTGGCTGCGTTCGCGCTCGACGGGCACCGGACGCCACGCGCCCGCGCCGCCGTCCTTGGCCGGATAGGGCATGTAGCCGAACTCGCCCGAACCCGCCTCCCACGTGCCGCCCTTGGCGTCGCTGACGAAGAGGTTCGGTTCGGCGCGGTCGCCGCAGCGCCACAGTCGGCCGCGTGTGCCGATCACCTGGTAATCCTGGTACGCGCAGCCGCTCTCGCGCATGTCGCCGCAGGCGATCTCGAAGCGCACGCCGTTCTTGAAGCGCACGATCCCGAAGCTGCCGGTCTCGACGGCGTGCCCGTAGCGCACTCCGGCCTGCAGGTCGCTCGCCTTCTTGGCCTGGTACGCGTCGGCGCTCTTGGGTTCGGCCGACTTGCGCTGATGGTCCTTGCGCGACGCGTCCACCTCGAGTTCCCGGTGCAGCGTCCCGAAGATCGAATCGGCCTCCGGATCGCCGAGCATGAACAGCACGCTGTCCACGATATGCGTCCCGTCGCTCAGCACGTCCCCGCCGCACTGGCCGCGCACGAGCCGGATCTCGCCCAGGTCCCCGCGTTCGATCATGCGGCGCGCTTCGATCAAATCCGCGCCGATGCGGCGCTGATGGTTCACCACCAGCTTCGCGCCGCGTTCCCGGCAGACGCGCGTCATCTCTCGGGCGTCCTTCAGGTTCGTGGCCATCGGTTTCTCGCAGTAGATGCCGCGCACGCCGGCCTCGGCGGCCTGGATGGTCATCGGCGCGTGGGCCGCGTTGTGGGTGCAGATGGCGACGACGTCGGGCTTCTCCGCCGCGAGCATCTCGCCGAGGTCGCGGTAGCCCGGGACGTTCATCGCGTCCGAGACCTTCTTCAGGTTCGGTTCGTACGCGTCGCAGACCGCGGCCAGCCGGTAGTCCGGCGCGGACGAAAGAATCTTCGCCTGATTGGAGCCCATCCCGCCGCAGCCCACCAGCACCGCCTTCAACGTCTGCACGGCAGTTCCCGTTTGCATCTACGCAGCCTCCGGAAGGGTTTTGACGAAGGACCAGCTCCGTTCGAGACACTCGAACGGGTCCATCGTCTTGGGCGGCACCATCTCCCACTGCAGGACAAGCCCGCGGGGATTCGGCGCGCGCTGGATCAGGTCGAGGTAAATCTCGCGCAGGCCCACGTCGCCTTCGCCCAGCGGCGCGCCTTCGATCACGAAGGTGAGCGTCTTCGGGTCGGGATGGACGACGTGGTCCTTGAAGTGCGTCCCGATGGTGTACGGCGCGGCCAGTTTGCAGGCGGCCACGCTCTGTTCGCCGATCAGGTAGGTGTTGCCGGTGTCGAGAAAGATGCCGAGGTGCGGGACGCGCTTGCAGAGTTCCACCAGGTCGGAGCAGTAGTAGTCGCCGTGGTTTTCGATGCCGAAGGGCCGGCCCATCTGGTGGCAGGCGCGCGCGAGCGGCGTGAAGATTTCGGCCAGGCGGTCGAGCTGTTCGGCCAGCGAGGGCGCGCGCATGAAGCGGTGGTACGCGCCGGCGCCGGTGGTGACGATGGGCGTCCGCAGCAGCGGTCCGTAGGCTTCCAGGTCCTGGATGAAGTCTTCGACGCCGCGGCGCAGGGTCTCGAAATCGTCGCTCAGCCACTTCAAGTGCGCGCCGGTGCTGATGCGCAGGTCGTGGTCGGCGACGAACTGCGCGATCTGGTCGCGCCGCGCGGGGTCCTTCATCTCCCCCAGCCCCAGCGCCGTGGACTTGAACCCGTGTTCGGCGGCGAAGCGCAGCTTGTTCATCACCGGGTCGCCCTTCCAGACGTTGAAGGCTCCCGGAAAGACCCCCGCGTATCCCCAAAGCATGTATGGTTGCCCTCGGTCGTTGTGGAACCCATCAGTTCCGTTATTTACAACTATACACCGGAATTTACTGTAAATAATAGTAAATAGAAAAATCGTGTTACGCATCCCACAAGCTATTATTCAGGCTTAGGTTCGGAGTGTTACAGAAATGAGCTTGGGCGTAGATCTGTAGGGAAAATCGCTCAGCGCGCGCGGCCTTTCAACACCAGCGTGCCGCAGACGATGTCGTGGAGGGAACGTTCGGCGGGATCGACGAAGGCCACCAGCCAGCCGGGAATCAGCAGCCACTTCAAGCACGCGCGCAGGACCAGGCGTCCCGGTTCGACTTCGCGCCCGCCCCGGCGGCGGACGACCAGCACGACCAGGCGCTTGCCCAGCGTCCCGCCGGTCATTTGCAGAAGGACGTCGTTGATCAGCCCCGCGGCGATGAACGCGGCCACCGCCACGGCCACGTGCTGGCAGGACTCGGGGAGAATCTTGAGGCTGGCCATCACCACCACGAGCCCCATCGCGGTGGTGGCAAAGGTCACGTCGATGAAGCCGGAGAGCGCCCGCGGGAGCTTGCCCGCCAGCGGCCAGGCGCTGATCAGGCCCGAGCGTTCCACGCTGGAGATCTTGTGCGCGCGCAGGATGTCGGCGGTCTTGAGCGCCGCGGCCTTGTTGGCGCCGGTCTCGCGGATCAAGGCTTCTTCGTCGAACTCCATGACGATGGTGCCGATCTCGTCTTCTTCGTCGGTCTTGGGCGCGGACCCGTCGAGCGGCTTGGTCTCGGCCTTCGAGAGCGCCAGGGAGGACGGCGAGAGCGCCAGGTCGTCCACGATGGTCGCGGTGTCGGGCTCGGCCGAACGCGCCTTCGCGCGCGCGAGGTCCTTCTGCGCGGCGGCCACGTCCTTTATTTTCACGTCGGCGAGGGTCTCGGGGAGGCCCGGCGTCGGCGGGACGGGCTTGGCGGGCACGCGGTCGGACGTGGAGGACCGCCGGCCGCTCCCGGGGCGGTACCCGGGCAGCTTGAGCCGCCGGCCGCACTTGGGACAGCGCCCGGTCGCCTGGCCGACGCGCAGCGGCGAGACGATGCGCTTGCCGCAGTAGCAGGTCAGCTTCCAGCGGTCGGGTTCGCCCGCGCCGCCCTTGACGCGTTCGACGTGGCGGGGCTCAAACGCGCCGTCGAAACCCTTGGCGGGCACTTCGTCGGGCGCGGCGGCGGCGGCCTTGGCCTCGGGGACGGCGCTCGCTTCCACCACCTTGGCGTCCGCGGGCACCTCGACGCTCTTGCGGCACTTCGGGCAAAAAATCTTACGCGCCTTCTGCGCCTCTTCGACGCGCAGCGTCTCGCCGCAGACACAGGTGAACTCGATGGACATGCAGAGCGCGCTCCTGCTCCTCATTGAACCGTGCCCCCGGAGTTTTTGCAATACCTGTAACCTTATGCGCGCGTGCAGGTTCGGATTTCGTTAGTCCACGCCCCGGCGCTCGCCTTGCTTCCCGCCCGCCATCCCCTACGCTGAAACGTGCCCCCATTACCATCGGACGCGGAGGATCTCCGTTCGTGACACACCCCGTGGAACTGCCGCAGGCCTTTGGACGCGTGGTCGCCGAAGCGATCCCCGGAATCCTCAAGCACCAGACCGCCGACGGCTCGATCGTTTACAGCCCCCTGGCGCCGATCGTCTACCCGCAGCAGGCGATCTTCCCGCTCGCCTTCGTCTGGGCGGGGCTCGATCCGGACCAGCGCTGGCGCAAGCACGGCGAAGTGCGCGCGTGCATCGAGAATCTGGGCGGTTTCCTGCTCAGCCGCTTCAACGAGAAGGGCGAGTTCAGTTGGGACAGCCACGGCTACCAGATCACCGGCGTCGATCAGCGCCTGACCTACGCCTGGATCGAAGGCCTGCGCATCCTTCGCGAGGCCGGCGCGGACCACGACTTCGCCGCCTGGGGCAAAAAGATCGCCGCGGCCTGCGAGACCCTGAT
>JAHCJK010000027.1 GCA_026184295.1 Planctomycetota bacterium | reverse complement strand
GACCGTCTGCGCGGCGGGTGCGCCGGCTTCGGCCGTGGGCGCGAAGCCCGCTTCCGGCAGCGCGTACGTCGCCTGGGCCTCGGGGCGGGCAAAGACCGTCTGCCGCGCGGCAAGGTGTTCGTTCCCCGCGCGCGGCTTCGCTTCGGCCATGCCTTCCACCAGCGAATGCGCGGCGCGGGCGATCAAATCTTGGACGTGGTTCGCGGGCGCGTGCGTCTTCGCGGCCTCGTCGATGTTCTGCGCCAGCCGCGCGACCTCGCTCATCCAGTTGCGCGGGGCCGTCTCCGGCGCAGCCTGCCGTGCGGCGCGTTCGCCTTCCACCAGATTTTTCAGCCGGGGCGCGAAGGACTCGGGGGCCTCGGCGTTCAGGGTCGTCGATTTGAGGAACTTCTGGAGGGATTGAATCTCTTCGGAACTGCCCGCGCCCGCGCGTTCGGAAAGCTGCGCGAGCGTGGAGAGAATCTGTTCGGTCTTCTGCGGCAGGTTCTCGCCCGTGATGGAAAGCACGTCGCCCATCGGGCGCACCGGCGCGGCGGGGGAGACGCTGTCCTTGACCGCGGGCGAAGCGGCCTGCACCGGCGCCTGCGAAGCGCGCGGATCGAACGGGAGCAGGCTCTCCGTTCCAAGCGATGCTGGCGTTGCCGAGATCATGAGCCCCTACCCGTGCGTTGCGCCCGTCGAAGTCTGTCAGTCCGCCGATTCCGGCACGGCCTGCCCGGCCTCGATGCGTCCCACGAACGCGCGCAACCGGAAGATGGCCCGGTTGTGCAACTGGGAGACGCGCGATTCCGAAACGTTCATGGCCTCCGCGATTTCCTTGAGCATCAGATTCTCGTGGTAGTACAGCACCAGCACGGCGCGCTCGCGGTCCGGCAGGGACTTGATGCCCTTGGCCAGGAGGGCCTTCGATTCCCGTTCTTCCAGGCGGTCGAGGGCGCTGGTCTCGGACGCGCGCCGGTCCGCGATCGTCTCGGCGTAGGTGACGCTGGCGTTGCCGTCGCCGGCCGGCGCGGCATGGTCGAGCGAGAGGGTCTGCGCCAGGCCGGCCTGGCGTTCGAGTTCGTGAAGGTCGTCGGTGGAGACGCCGAGGGCGCGCGCGAGTTCGGCCTCGTCGGGCTGGCGGCCGTGTTCGCCCAGGAAGCGCCCGATCGCGCCGGTGAGCTGGCGCGCGGCCATGCGCGAAGACCGCGGGATGCCGCCGAGCGAGCGGACGCGGTCCATCATCGAGCCCCAGATGCGCTTGCGGGCGTACGCTTCGAACGCGACGCCCATGGCGTGGCGGAAGTTGGTGACGGCCGCGAGCAGGCCGGTCAGGCCTTCGGCGTAGAGTTCGTCGCGGTCCACGTGCCTGGGCAGGTGGTAGGAGATGCGCTTCAGTTCCGCCGCGACCAGGAGCAGGTGGCGCTCGACGAGTTCTTCCTGCGCGCCGCGGTCCTGCGGGTCGTTCTGGAGGCGCTGCCAGAGGTCCGCGTCGAGCACGCCCTGGGCGTACCCGCTGGCGTGCGCGGGGGCGGTGCATTCGAGTTTGGAAGCCACGCGTTCGGGTCCTCGTGTTTACGGCACGCTAATGCGGTCGTGCGGCCGGCCGTTCGGGCGCGGCCTTCGGGTCCGCCGGAGGCTCGGGCTCGGCCGGCGGTTCGGGCTCGGGAATCCGCTGCAGCGCGCGGCCGACCGGCCCGTGGGCCAGCAGGCCCAGCATGGCCACGCCCACCGCGGCCATCTCGCCCCGCAGCAGCGCGCCCGGCCAGTCGCTGCCCGCGGCGCGGTCAAACACCGCCACCGCCGCGGCGGCCGCGGCGCTCAGGAAAATCACCCGCGCGTACAGCAGGTTCACCGCGCGTTCGTGCTCGGGGTCGGGCACGCCCGCCTTCGGCGCGTCCGCGGGCCGCGGATCCAGGGGCGCGATCATGCCCGCGAGACCCCGTCTTCGGCGCACCAGGAATCGAGCCACTTGGTGATGCGGTTGTGGTGGCCCGCGCCGGGAAGCTCCCCTTCGTTCGGCGACAGCAGGTAGCGCGCGAGCCCGCGGAGCTGCTGCGCGGCCGCGCTGGACGGATGCGTGATGTAGAAGGGCCGCTGGCGGCGCACGGCCACCGGGATCGAGGGATCGAAGTTCAGCGCGCCCGCGAGCGGCAGTTCGGTGTGCAGGAAGCGCTTCGAGACGTTCGAGAAGGCTTCGGCGATGCGGTCGGCCTCGCGCGCGTCCTCGGCCATGTTCACGACCAGGCGCATGCTCGGGCAGGGCTGGCGCGCGCGCAGGAGCTTGACCAGCGCGTACGCGTCGGTGAACGAGGTCGGTTCGGGCGTCGTCAGCACCACCATCTGGTCGGCCATGCGGCAGAACTTCAGCGCGTTGCGCCCGATGCCGGCGGGCACGTCGATCAGCATCACGTCGTACTGCGAGGCGAGCTTGCTCAGGCCCTGCACGATTTCGGAAAGTGCTTCGCGCGGCAGGTCGGCGAGGGAGGCGACGCCCGAGCTGGCCGGAATGAGCGAGAAGCCGCCCGGCCCCTGCACGATCACTTCCTCCAGGGTCTTGGTGCGGTTGACCACCTGGCGGATGCTGTGCGAGGGCGTGATGCCGAGCAGCACGTCCAGGTTGGCGAGGGAGAGGTCGGCGTCGAAAACGAGCACGCGCTTTTTCTCTTCGGCCATCGCGATGGCCAGGTTGGCGGCCAGCAGCGTCTTGCCCACGCCGCCCTTGCCGCTGGCGATGGCCACGATCTTTGAAGCACGTTCCGGGTTGGTCACGTCATGCCTTCCTATCTCGAGCCGTTACCGCGAGGGCGATCCGGCCGGTTGCGTTGCGGGCGCTTCCAGGTTCAGCAGGCGCGCGCCCCATGCCTTCATTTCCAGCAGCGGAATGTTCGAGTTCGCGTCGCCCAGCCCGATGGGAATGACGTCGTCGAACCCGAGGCCTACAAAATCGTTGAGCGCGCGCAGGCAGGCGCCGGGGTTTTCGTCCACGCGCACGGCCAGGTGCACCGCGACCGCGTAGCCGGCCTTCTTCAGCACGTTCAGAATCTGGGCCATCGCGCGAACCTCTTGCGGTCTCACCCCGGGAGTATCCAGCACGACTGGGCCGCGCTCGTCCCACGCCCGGATGTGTTCAAGCAACTCGGAGGCCGTTCGCGCCGTGGCGAACGGGAACCCTTCTTTCGCGGCGAACTTCTGCAAGTTGGCGTTGCCGCGCAGGTTCGACGCGTCGATGGAAAGGATGCCCACGGGCAGCTTCACCCGCTCGCGCAGCAACACGGCAAATTTTGCCGCACTCAGCGTCTTCCCCGAATTTGTTGCACCCACCATGCAGTGAATGCTCGCATCCGTGCGCGTGACCAGCGTCTCCGGCAGGCGGCGCGGCCCGCGGGCGCTTTGCGCCGGCGAGGGCGCCTGCACGGGGGCGTCGGCCACGATCGCGCGGACCGTACGGGGCTCCTCGCGCGGCGCGGGCGCGGGGCGCGCCGGTTCGGGCCGCGCGGACTCGGCCGACGCTTCCGGGGCGTTGTCCAGATCGACGGCGGCGGCGCCTTCGAAGAGATGCTTGCCGAAGGCGCGTTCGTCCGCCACGCGGCGCACCCACAGGATCACCGCCGACGGCCCCAGGTCCTCGCGGGCCTGGTCGAAGAGTTCCACCATCGAACCTGCCTGGTACGTCTTGATTTTCACGGTCCACCTGCCTCCCTCGAATTCGAATCACGAGGTTCGCGCTACGCCTTGACGCCTTCCTTCTGCGGCCGGGCGCCGAAGATGCCGCCCGCGTCGTCGCCCAGCGCGTCGGCGCCGATCTGCGCGAGAATCTCGAGCTGCGTGCCGCGCGGGATTTCCAGATACGAGAGCACCGCGACCTTGGGCAGGCTGCGTTCCAGCAGCCGGCGCAGGTGCGGGCGGATGGCCGCGGAGCAGATCAGCGCGACGTTGCGGCGGCGCTTGCTGTGTTCCGCGTGCCGGTCTTCGACGGCCTTGAGCAGCTTCGGCACCTGGAAGGGCGTCAGCACCAACTGCGGCCCGCGGTCGGTCTGCACCACCGACTGGAGCAAGCGCGATTCGAGCGCCGGGTCGAAGGCGACGGTGGCCAGCTTGCCCTGCGCGTCTTCCAGCGTGCGCACGAAGGCCGGCGCCAGCGAGACGCGCACGTGTTCGACCAGGGCTTCGACACTGCGCTGCGTGCCGGCCAGGTCGCCCAGAGTCTCGAGAATCGTGATGAGGTCGCGGACGGGCACGCGTTCGCGCAGAAGGCCCTGGAGCACGCGGTGGAGCACCGGCAGCCCGATCAGGTTCGGTACGACGTCCTTCACCACCGCCGGATCGGTCTCCTTGACGCGGTCCACCATCGCCTGGACGTCCTGGCGCGAGAGCAGGTCGGCGGCGTGGGCGCGGAGCACTTCCTGAAGATGCGTCGTCAGCACCGAGGGCGCCTCGACGACCGTGTACCCGAAGGCCTCCGCGCGGCTGCGCTGGTCGGCGGCGATCCAGACCGCCGGCAGGCCGAAGGCCGGATCCTTGGTCGCGGTGCCCTGCAGGCCTTCGCGCGCGTTGCCCGGGTTGATGGCCAGCAGGCGGTCGGGGTGGAGTTCGCCTTCCGCCACCGGCGCGCCGCGGACCCGCAGGCGGTAGCGGCGCGGCAGGAGCTGCAGGTTGTCGCAGATGCGCACGGCGGGGACGATGGTGCCGAGGTCGGCGGCCATGCGGCTGCGGATCTGGGCGATGCGCGCGAGCACGTCGTGGCGGCCGCCTCCGTCCACCAGCGAGATCAGGCTCGCGCCGAGTTCCAGTTCCAGCGATTCCATCTTCGCCAGGCTCTCGGCGACTTCCTTCTTCTTGTCCCGCGCGCCGGCCTGGCCCTGGCTTTGGGCCTGGGCCGCGGCTTCGGCGGCGGCGTCTTCGGCGGTGCGCTTGCGCACCACCTGCGCGACGAAGAAGAGCAGGCCGCCGAGCACCAGGAAGGGGATCGTGGGCAGGCCGGGCACCAGCGCGCAGAGCATCAGGAAGACCGCCGAGATCATGATCGGGCGGTGCTTGAGCAGGAGCTGGCGGCTGAGGTCCTGGCCGAGGTTCAGGTCGGAGCTGCCGCGCGTGACGAGCACGCCGGCGGCGGTGGAGATCAGCAGCGCGGGAATCTGGGTCACCAGGCCGTCGCCGATGGTCAGCAGGGTGTAGCGCTTCAGCGCCTCGCCCAGTTCCATGTTGTGCTGCATGACGCCGATGGCCAGGCCGCCCATCACGTTGATCGCGGCGATGATCAGCGCCGCCACCGCGTCGCCGCGCACGAACTTGCTCGCGCCGTCCATCGACCCGAAGAAGTTCGCTTCGCGTTCGATCTTGCGGCGGCGCTCGCGCGCCTGGGTCTCGTCGATGACCCCGGCGTTCAGGTCCGCGTCGATGGCCATCTGCTTGCCGGGCATCGCGTCGAGGGTGAAGCGCGCGGCGACTTCCGCCACGCGCCCGGCGCCTTTGGTGATCACCACGAACTGGATCACGATCAGCACGAGGAAGATCGCGAAGCCGACCACGTAGTTGCCGCCGACGACGAAGTCGCCGAAGGCCTGGATCACGTGCCCCGCGTCGGCCTGGAGCAGGATCAGGCGCGAGGAAGCCACGTTCAGGCCCAGCCGCAGCAGGGTCAGGAAGAGCAGCAGGGCGGGGAAGCCGGCCATCTCGAGCGGTTCGTTGCAGTAGAGCGTGCCCATCAGGACCGCAAGCGAGAGCGCAAGCTGGCAGCAGAGCAGCAGGTCCAGGATCGTCGTGGGCACCGGGATCACCAGCACCACGATCACGCCCACGACGCCCATGGCCAGGCCGACGTCGGCGAACTTGGTCAGCGCGCGCAGGTCGCCGCCGCCGCCGGGGGCGGCGAGCGCGGGCACGGGACCGGGCGAAGCGGCGGCTTTGTTCATCAGGCCAGGCCTCCGCTAAGGCCTGCCAGCGGCTGCGGGCGCGGGCCGCGGCGGTTGCGCATCACCAGGGCCATGACCTGCGCGACGGCGCGGTAGAAGGCCGGGGGAATCTCGCGGCCCACCGTGGACGCGCGGAGCATCGCGCGGGCCAGCGGCGGTTCTTCGATGACGGGGATGTCCAGGTCGCGCGCGCGCGCCTTGATGCGCTGCGCGACCAGGCGTTCGCCCATGGCGACGACGACCGGCGCGGCCATCGACTCGGGCTCGTAGCGCAGCGCGACCGCGACGTGCGTCGGGTTGGTGATCACCACCGTCGCCTTCGGCACGTCGTTCATCATCCGGCGCATGGCCATCTGGCGCTGGATCGACTTCACCTTCGACTTGATGTGCGGATCGCCTTCCTGGTCCTTGTTCTCTTCCTTCACCTCCTGCTTGGTCATGCGCAGGCTCTTTTCCAGCCGCCACCACTGGAAGATGTAGTCGGCCGCGCCGATGGCCAGCATGGCCAGGACGATGCGCCAGCCCATCGAGGCCATCAGCCCCGTCGCGCGCGGGAGAATCTCGCGCACGCTCAACTGCGCCATCTGCGGGAATTCGGGCAGCAGGGGATGGATGAAGAGGTACGCCGTGAGCGCGATCGCGCCCAGCTTCAGGCAGCCCGCGACCAGGCTGCCCACCGACTGCATGCTGAAGAGGCGCTGGAAGCCCTGCATCGGATCGATGCGTTCCCACTTGGGCGAGAGGAGCTGGCTGTTCAGGTTCCAGCCGACCTGCGCGACGGTGCCGCCGACGCCGATGACGAGCACGATCAGCATCAGCCCGATCATGGCCAGCCCGATGCTCCCGCCGGCCTGCGCCAGCACCTGCTTGACCGACTCCGCGCTGGCGTTCCACGTGCCGAGCTGCGGGAGCGTGCCGGTGAAGAGTTCCAGGATGCCGCCGACGAGGTGCGGGCCGGCCGCGGAGATCGCGATCAGCCCGCCGAGCACCGAGAGCGCCGCGCCCAGGTCCTGCGAGCGCGCGACGCGGCCTTCCTTGCGGGCCTCTTCGCGGCGCCGCGGGGATGCCGGTTCTGTTTTGCTTTCTTCGTCCTGTTCGGCCACCGTGCCACCCCGTGTTTGGCGTTACTGCGCTGCTACGATAAGCTGCGATGCGTTGCGGAGGCCGTCGGAGATCCCGTGGATCACCGCGCGGCGGATCGTTTCGGACGAGCCGGCCAGCAGCACCAGCCCGAGAATCAGGGTCACCGTGTAGCTGATCGCGAAGACGTTGGCCTGCGGGAAGGCGCGCGAGACCAGCGCCATCGCCAGCGTGACCAGCATCAGCGGGATCATCATCCCCGCCGCGATGCGCAGCCCGACGATGAAGATCTGCCCGGTCTGCTGCACCAGCGTCTCGGGCGAGGAGAGCGCCGCCGCGGGCTGCCCCGCCGGCAGCACCGTGTAGCTGGCCGTCAGCGCGCGGATCACTTCGTGGTGCCCGTTCAGCGAAAGGAATACGACGGTGTAGGTGAGCGCCAGCCAGGCGTCGGTAAAGAGCGCGTTGCTGCCCGCCATGGGGTCCAGGGTCGAGGCGATGCCCAGGCCCATCTGCAGGCCCATCAGTTCGCCGGCGACGGACATGGCCGAGAGCGTCCAGCGGAACGCAAGCCCGATGGCCAGGCCGGCGCAGAATTCCATGACCAGCACGGTCAGGATCTCGTCGCTCCGGGGCTCGGCGTGGCGCCTCACGATGGGCGTCAGGAAAAACGTCAGCGCCAGCGCGGTGAAGACGCGCACCTTCATCGGCACGTTCACGCTCGAAAAGGCCGGCGCGGCCGCCATGATGCCGCTCACGCGGGTCACCACGACGCCGTACGGCACGACGGTTTCGGGGGCGAGGTCGATCATCGCGCGGCCTCGCTGGCCATCGAGAGCATGCGCACGGTGAACGTGACCATCACCTGCACCAGCCAGGGCATGGCCAGCCATCCGACCAGGGCCAGCGCCAGGACCTTGGGCAGGAACGCGAGCGTGCTCTCGTTGATCTGCGTCAGCGCCTGGAAGAGGCTAACCAGCAGCCCGATCGCCAGCGCGGTGATCAGGATCGGCGCGGCGACCTTGAGGGCCACCAGGCCGGCGATGGAGAAGACTTCGAGCAGAACGGCGCTGTTCATCGGCGTGTTCCGGTTCAGGTGACGAAGGACGTGACGATGGCCTGCACGAGCAGGCGCCAGCCGTCGGCCAGCACGAAGAGCAGAATCTTGAGCGGCAGCGAGATCATCGCCGGCGGCAGCATCACCATGCCCAGCGACATCAGCGTCGAAGCGACCACCAGGTCGATGATGATGAACGGCAGAAAGATCAGGAAGCCCATCTGGAAGGCCGTGCGCAGTTCGCTGATGACGAAGGCCGGCGCGAGCACCGTGGAGGGCACGTCGTCGAAGGTCTCCGGCTGCGGCGTGCGCGAGAGTTCCAGGAAGAGCGCCAGGTCTTTCTTGCGCGTGTTGTGCCCCATGAAGGTGCGGATCGGCTTCGCGGCGCGCTCCATCGCTTCCTTCTCGGTCAGGTCGCCCTTCTGGTACGGCACGTAGGCATCCTCGTAGATGCGGTTCCAGACCGGCGTCATGATGAACATGGTCAGGAAGAGCGAGAGGCCGATCAGCACGATGTTCGGCGGGAGCTGCTGGGTCGAGAGCGCGTGGCGCATGAAACCCAGGACGATGATCGTGCGCGTGAACGAGGTGGTCAGGATCAGCAGCGCGGGCGCGATCGAGATCAGGGTCATCATGACGACGACCTTGATCGACGTGCTCCAGGTGGAGCGCTTGCCGCCTTCTTCGCCGAAGTTGATCTCGATCTTCGGCGTGCGGTCTTCGTCTTCCGCGTGGGCGCGCGCCCCCATCAGGGACAGCGCCATGCTCGCGGCGAAGAAGGCGGCCAGGATGCGCGCGCGGACCATGGATCAGCGCTCCTTCGCCGACGGCCACATCTGGCCGAAGGCGGCGGCGAGCGCGTCGATCTTGCTCGGCACGGCCACGCTCGCGGGGCGTTCGGCCTCGGGTTCCTTGTGCACCTGGAAGCGCCCGAGGAGCTGCTCGAAGGACGGCTCGCCCGCGGGGCTCGCCGCCGGCGCCGCAGCGGCCGGGGCGTTCGGGGCGGGCATGGACGCGATCAGCTTCACGTCCTGGTTCAGCGCGGCCAGCACGAGCACGTGTTCGCCGGCGCGCACCATCAGCAGTTCGCGCTTCAGGCCCAGCGACAGGCGTTCCATCACCTGCAGCGACGGAGCGGCCTCGCGCCCCCCCGACGTTGCGTTTTTCATCCTCCGCAGCATCAGAACGCCACCGCCCAGCAGCCCGAAGAAGAGCAGCAGCGTGCCGGTGACCCGCAGGGACGACGAGCCCTGTTCGGACGTGGTCATGGCCAGCGGCGCGCCGGACTTCGCCGCCGCGGCCTTGCCCGTTCCGGCAAGCACCATCTCGTTCTCATCTTCGGCGCGCGCGGCACGGGGCATCGCCAGGGCGAGCAGCAGTGCGCAGAGCGTGAGTTTCCAGAAATTCAGACGCATGTGTATTCCTCCTCGGACAGTGTCCGAGCAAGCGTAATGCCATCTCGAAAAAGCAGCCGAATCTGCCGGAAATCGGCGCAGCTCAGGATTTTTTTGCCAGGTGATCCTGCTGAACTTGGAAGGGGACCGGCTTACGCGGGCAAGGCGCAACGCGAGCGCGCCGCCGGGCGGCGCGAGGGGAACGTCTGCCGGCGAAGGCGTAGACCGTCAGCGCAGCGACTGGATGCGCTGCTTGGGATCGACGATGCCGGTCACGCGCAGGCCGAAGGTGTCGTTGACCACGACGACCTCGCCGTAGGCGATCAGCTTCTCGTTGATCAGGAGTTCCATGGGTTCGCCGACCGCCTTCTGGAGTTCGATGACGGTGCCGGGGCCCAGCTTGAGCAGGTCGGAGATCTGCATGGAGGCCTTGCCGATCATCACGGTGGCGGTCACGGGGATGTCCAGGATCCGGTCGATGCTGTCGGCCGGCCCGTCGGGGGATCCGGGTTGCATATGAGGCAGCTCGATGGGGCGAACTTCCACGCCCGCCGGCGCGGGCACGGCCGCGACCGGGGTAGGCTGGGCCTCGCCGCTCTTGCCCGCCTTGCCGAGTTTCTTCTTCGAGATGTACGCGTCGATCTTCTTGCCCAACTCTTCCAGGTTCACCGGCTTCTGGATCACGTCGATGGCGCCCAGGCGCATCGCTTCCATGGCCGAATCGAGCGTCGCGAACCCGGTGATGAGCATCACGCCGGTCTCGGGGTGCTTCTCCTGCACGCCTTTAAGCACGTCGATGCCGGAGACGCCGTCCATGCGCAGGTCGGTCAGCACCAGGTCCACGGGCGCGCGGGCGATCGATTCCAGCGCCGCGGCGCCGTTGTCGGCCTCGGCGATCTTGTGCCCCGCGTCGGACAGGTACTGCGAGAAGAGGCTGCGCAGCGCGGGGTCGTCGTCCACGACCATGATGTTCATCGGCGCGAGGGCGGTTTGTCGGGCGGCCATGAAGTGACTCCAAGGTCTTGCTGGTTAGAGCTTCTGGGTGATTCCGAAGACCATCTTTTCCTGGTGGGCGCCCAGGAACCCGCGGTAACGAAGCTGCCCGCCGACCTTCAGTTCCATGCTCTCGCCCACGTGCTTGTCCATCAGCAGCACGTCGCCCTGGCTCAGGGTCAGGATGTCGCGCAGGCGCAGGCGCACCAGGCCCAGGTCGGCCTCGACCGGGATCGGCACCTGGTCCACGACGTCCTTGATGTCCCCGCCGGTGCCCGCGCTCTCGGACAGGCTCGGAAGGTGGTTGCCGTTCTCGGTGCCGAAATGTTCCGCGATCCAGTGCACCAGCCGCGACGGATACGCGATCGTGATCACGCCCACGTTCTCGTTCATGCGCACTTCCAGCGAAGCCGAGAGAATCTGTTCTTCCGACGATAGGTAGCGCACCCACTGCGAGGACGAGCAGCGCGATTCGAGTTTCACCTTCGCCGGGGGCAGCGCCGTCCAGGCCGCGTTCCATTCTTCGAGAAAGTACCCGAGAATCTCGTCCATCAGGTCCTGTTCGATCTCGGTGTACATGCGCTCCTGCGCGCCGGGCACGCCCGTGCCGCCGCAGAGGCGGTCGATCATCTGCGAGCCCATCTGCGGGGAGATGACCATCAGCGCCTTCAGGTCCACGCCTTCGAGCTGCGCGATGGCGAAGGTGCCGACGGCGGGGAAGCGCCGTTCCAGTTCCGCGTAGGACATCTGTTCGAAGCCCGCCACGCGCGCCTCGACCGTCACCGCCATGTGCATGCTCAGCGAGGACGAGAGGTTGCGCGCGAGCGCCTCGTGGATCGCGTCGAGAATCTTCTTCGACTGGCCCAGCGGCGCCGACGGGTGCGTGAAGTCGTACACGCGCGCGTCCGGGTTGGTCCCGCGGGCTTCCTGCTGCAGCGGCGTGAGACGGACGTCGCCCTTCGATACGGCCGAGAGCAGCGATTCGATCTCTTCGGAAGAAAGGATGTCGTTCACGCGCGTTCCGCCTATTGAATCACGAATTCGCTGAAGTACAGGTTGGCCACAAAGCCTTTGCTCAACAGGTCGTTGATCCCCTGCATCATCTCGCGCTTCAGCCGGTTGCGCCCTTCGGTGTTGTCGAGTTCCTCGAGCTTGGCGCTGGCGAGCCGTTCGCGCAGGAAGTCGGTCAGCGGGACGGTGATCTCCTTCAGTTCGTCCACGGCTTCCTGGTTCTGCGTCTCGAGCGCGATCGCCACCTTCAGGTAGCGCGTGCCGCTGGAGCCGCGCAGGTTCACCACGATGGGGTTCAGGATCACGATCTTGCCGCGCTGGTGCGTGTCGGCGGTGGGTTCGGGCTTGCCGTGATCGTCCTTCTTTTCGACGTGCGCATCTTCCCCGCTGGACTTGGCGAAGAGCATGAAGTACGACCCCGCGCCTCCTCCGCCCAGCAGCAGCCCGGCGGCGAGGATGACGATCAGCTTCTTCTTCGACTTCGGCGCGGCGGCGGTTCCGGCTGCAGGCGCGGCGGCTTGAGCGGGTGCGGCTGCGTTAGACATGGCCATTTCCTATCTTCAATCGGGTCATCCTGAAAAAGACCGACCGGAAGAAAAATCCGACCGGAGCAGTCCGAAATGTTGGAACGCAAACCATGTACCGCGTTCAAAATCTCGGACGACTATTGCAAGATCAGTATTTGCATCAGCTTGTGTGCTCGGCGCGGACGGGAGGCCCCGGAATTCCGGCCGATGTTGCAGTCTGCGCGCCCGGCGTCCTTCTTCACCACAGGGGGGAGGCGGGCGGCCGCAGCGCATGGCGGGGCTCAGTAGCGGTCCGGCCGCCACTGCTTGGGGTGGACCATGATGGAGATGCGGCGGTTGATCGCGCGGGGTTCCTTGTTCAGGGGGCGCGTGTCCGCGCAGCCGGCGATGCGCGAGATCTGCGAGGGCCGGATGCCGTTGGCCTGCAGTTCGGCGCGGGCCAGATCGGCGAGCATCGCGCTGCCGACCCACTTGTCGGCCGGATCCTTGCCCAGCCCGGTCCCGTGCCCGTCGATCTCGATCTTGTTCGGATAGGCTTTCAGCTTCTTCCCGAGGACGGCCAGGGCGCGCTTGATCGAGGGCGTGAAGTTGAAGGTGTGGTCTTCCAGCAGGGGCGCGTCGGGCGTCTCGACGAGCTGCACGAGCAGGCCGTCTTCCATCGTCTCGATGGTCACCTGGTCCTTGAAGCGCATGTAGGAGGGATCGAGCCCGAGCTGCTGCCAGAGCAGGTCGGCGAGCTTGAGGAAGTCGCGCACCTCGTCGGGGTCTTCCTCGATGCGTTCCACCGGTTCGGGGCGCAGGCCGGGCTCGGGGTTCAGGTTCGAGGCGCCGCCGGCGACGGACTGCGGGTCCAGCCCCTGGTTGCCCTGCGGCGGCGAGAAGGACTTGCCTTCCTCGTTCAGCGACGGCCGGGTGTCCAGGCGGCCGTTCTTGACGTCCATCAGGCCCTGGTTGCCGCGCAGCAGCGAGTCGGGCTTGCCTTCGTAATCGGAGGGGTGGCGGAAGTAGTACGCGACCGCGGATTTCACTTCCTGGCTCTGCGCCATGATCCACAGCACGAGGAAGAGCGCCATCATCGCGGTCATGAAATCGGCGAAGGCGACCTTCCACGCGCCGCCGTGGTGCCCGTGGCCCTCGCTCTTGCGCTTCTTGTAGACGATCTTGATTTTTGGCGCGGCGTCGGACATGGCGGCTCCCGCTTACTTGGCGCCCTTGCAGGCGGTTTCCGTCTCTTCCATCGTCGGCCGGTCGAACGAGAAGATGGCCCGGCGCGCGTATTCCACGGCCGTCGCGGGCGTCCCGCCCCCGATGAAGCTCAGCGTGCCCACCTTGATCACTTCCAGGAACTTCGATTCCTCCGCGTGCATCTGTTCGATCACCGCGATCACCGGGTTGATCAGGCAGTACGCGAAGAAGACGCCCAGGAACGTCCCGACCAGCGCCGAGGCGACGTGGTGGCCGACTTCCGAGGGCGGGCCGTCGATGTGGCCCATGGTGATGATGATGCCCAGCACCGCGCCGACGATCCCGATGCCCGGCAGGCCGTCGCCGACCTTCGTCAGCACGTTCACCGGCATGTGGTTCTCGGCCTTCTCGGTGTCCAGGGTCGAATCGAGCAGGTTCTCGAGTTCCTCCGGCTGCACGCTGCCGTCGATCACCAGCTTCAGCGACTCGGTGAGGAACTCGAGCGCGTGGTGGTTGTGCAGCAGCGAGGGATACTTGGAAACGATGTCGCTCTTCTTCGGGTCGCCGACGTGGGATTCCAGCGCCAGCAGGCCCTGTTTGCGCGCGAGCGAGAAGAGCTTGAACATGACGGCGAGCACGTCCAGGTAGGCCTGCTTGCCCAGCTTGCTGCCTTTGAAGGCGTGCGTGAGGTTGCCGAAGATGCCCTTCATGATCTTCTTCGGCGCCATGATGATCATGGTGCCGAAGGACGCGCCGAGGATCGTGATGAACTCGGCGGGCTGGATGATCGCGCTGATATGCCCGCCGGCGATGCTGTAGCCGGTCAGGATCGCGACCAGGACGAATACGATGCCCGGTATGACCACGGATATGCCTCTCCCTCTCGCGACGGCGGTGTTTTCAGAACGGGAGCGCGGCCTGCGCCGCGCCCCCGGCGCTAACCGTTACCGCTTCAGGCTGATCAGTTCCTGCAGGATCTCGTCGGACGACGTGATCACGCGCGAGTTGGCCTGGAGGCCGCGCTGCGAGCGGATCATGTCGGTGAATTCCGTGCCGAGGTCCACGTTGGACATTTCCAGGAAGCCGCCGCGCACCTTGCCCAGGCCGCTCGTGCCCGGCTCCTGGTACGTGGTGAACTGGATGCCGGCCGCGGGCGTATCGGAGAACATGTTCGCGCCCGAGCGCAGCAGGCCTTCCGGATTGCTGAACTTGGTCATGCTGATGTAGCCGATCGGCACCGTTATGCCGTTGTCTTCCTTGGCCAGGATGCGCCCCGAAGACTCGATCGAGAACGAGACGATGTCCGAATACGTGCCGGCCGGCGGCGTGCCGCCGTACAGCGCGGTGTAGGCGTTCTGGAGCACCGCGGTGCTGACCTGGATGTCTTCCAGCGCGTCGGAACTGGTCGGGGTTGTGTAGGCGGGCGTAATGCCGGGACCCGGGTCGCTGTCGGTGACGTGGAATCCGAAGCCCTGCACGCGGTAGCCGTTCGGATCGACCAGGAAGCCCTGTTCGTCCAGGCGCAGCGCGCCCGCGCGCGTGTACAGGTTGCTGCCCGCGGCGGTGTTCGGGTCGTGGACGATCAGGAACCCGTCGCCTTCGATCGCGATGTCCGTCGGCAGCCCGGTGGACTGCAGCGAACCCTGCGCGTAGATCGGCGTCACGGCCGACAGGCCCACGCCCAGGCCGATCTGGATGCCGTTCTTGCCGCCCTGCGTCGGGAAGGCGAGGGTCTGCGAAAGCGTATCCTGAAAGAGCGTGCGGCTGCCCTTGTACCCCGTCGTATTCACGTTGGCGAGGTTGTTCGAGACGACGCCCATCATCTGCTGATGGCTCTTGAGCGCCGAAATCCCGCTGTACAGAGACTGAAGCATGGGTGCTCTCCTTGCGTTACGGTTTCCCGCGAAAAAAAGGCCTATCGGATGCCGCGTACGGTGCTCAGCCCCACGCTGAGGCCGCTGAGGGTCGTCAGGGACACGCGTCCGTTCCCGTCCATCTTCGCTTCCGTGACCAGGTCGGCTCCCATCGTGCCGTCGGGCATGGGGAACTCGATCACGTGGCCGATCATCCCGCTGGCCTGGAGCATGCTGTTGCCGTCCAGCGTGGCCGAAAGCTTCGACGTCATGTCGCTGATCATCTGGATGTTCGTCATCTGCCCGACCTGCTGCATCAGTTCGGAGTTGCTCATCGGTTCCATCGGGTTCTGGTATTCGAGCTGCGCGGTGAAGAGCTTCAGGAAGTCGTAGGAGTTCAGGAAGCTCTGAATGCTGCTGGTCAGGTTCGCGTTCTGGGCACTGCTGACGGCGCTTACCATGTTGGTCTTCCTTGCCTGCGCGGCTTAGTTGCCGACCGCCGAATCGAAGTGTTCGCTGAAGGCCTCCGCGCCCGCTTCGCGCCGTTCGAACCAGGGCTGGTACTGCGGGCGGCGCTGTCCATCCTGCTGCGGGTTGCGTCCGTCGGGCGCCGATCCGTTCGAGCCTTCCTGCGCGCCGCGGACCTGCTGCGTTGCGACCGGCGAGAGGCTGACATCCCACTTGCCGAGGACGGACTTCAGATCGTCCAGATGACGTGAGAGCAAAGAGTGGGCCTCTTGCGAAGAAACCGAGATGTCGAGGCGCAGTTCATTGGCGGGATGAGTGGAGTTCGGGTTGCCGGTGATGCGCAGCGTCACGCTGCCCATGCCTTCCGGCTTCAGCTCTATCTCCAGGACGCGCTTGCCGTTGGCTAGGCCTTCGCGCGCGGCCTGCGCGACCTGCTGAACCTGCTCGACCGGCGCGCGCGGCGCGGTGGGGCTGACATTATTTTTCGCGTCGGGGCCGCCGATATTCTTTTCGGCCTGCGCCGAGGCGCCGGCGTACGCAGGAATCTCCCGCGCGGCTTCGTTCTCTTCCGGAAGAGCTTGCCGGGGCGAAATGCCTTCCGCTCCACGCTCGGACGAGAGAGGAGTGGACGGGGCGTGCGCGCGGCCGCCTTCCAGATTCTTTTCGGCCGCGCCGCGCAAAGATTCAGGGGCTTTTTCCGCGGAACCTTCGGAATTTCGCACGCCGTAGCGGCTGGAAATGTCCGCGCGCTGCACGACGGACGCCGCGTCGCCGGCCACCGGCGCGTCGGCCTTGGCGCGCGCGTCGGGCTTGCCGGTTTCCTTCGAAGGAGCGGTCTCGTTCGCCTGCGTGATCGCCACCGCCTGGGTCTCGAGGTCGGGCGCGGGAGCGTCGGGGGCCAGGTGCGTCGTCTGCTGCTGCGGCTGGACCGCGGGCTTCGCGGTTTCCGCGGGTTCCGTGGCGGCTTCCGCTTGCTCGGCTTGGGGCGCGGCCGCGAGTTGCGCCGAGGACGCCTTCGCCACTACTTCGATGCCGGATTCTTCCGCGGGGAACCCGGCGGCGATTTCGGCAGCGGGCTCGGCGGACGCCGGCGCGGGCGCCTGGGCGGCCACCGGACGCGGCGTCACGGGCGTGAACCCTTCGGGGAGTTCCGCCTGGCCGGCGTCGCTCGCGGAAATCTCCATGGCCTGATACGCGTTCGCGGCCTCCCGCGGGAGGACGAACGCATCGCCCTCGGCGGGCTCGCTCGCGGGCGCGGGCGTCACCGTAGCCAGGGCGCGTTCGGTCTCGCTCAGCGCGGCGCGCCCGGCGCGTTCGGCCAGGCCCGCCACGGGCTCCGCGGGCTCGGCGTGCTTCTCGGCGCCCGATTCCTGCGCGACGGGCGCGGCCGGGGCCTTGGCAGGCGCTGCCGAGATCGCCACCGCGGCCTCGAGCGCGGACTCGAAGTCCATCGTCTCGCCTTCATCGGCCGCATCCTGCGGCGAGCCTTCGTCCTGCACGGGCGCGTAGCCTTCCGCCTGGCCGGCCTTGGACGCGGCCGCATGCGGGAGAGCTTGGGCGCTCGAGACGGCCGGCGTCGCGGCCAGGTCGGGCACGTTCAGGTTCGGAACGATCACGGCGTGCTCCTGTCGGGTTGCGCCGCCGGGGCCGGTTGCGCCTGGGCGGTCTTGTTCTCGGGCTGCTTGGAAAGCTTCGCGGTAGCCGGATCGCGCATGGCCTTGAGCTTGAGCTGGATGATGCTGGCGCGGCGCGGGCCTTCCGGCACGGCCGAGCCCATCGCGGCGAGAATCGGCGCCGACTGGCGTTCGCTCATCGTGTAGAGCACCTGCGCGATCGTCTCGTCGCTCAGTCCGGCGATGATCTCGAGCACCTGCACCGGTTCCATCTGCGCCCACATCTTGCCCAGGCGCTTGGCGTTCTTCTGTTCGGACGGTTCATCGGGCTGGTCTTCCTTCACCTTCTCGGCGATGCGCTTCTCCGCGTCGTCGATCAGCTTCTTCAGCGTCTCGACGGTCTGCTTGTCGATCGCGACCTGCTTGGCCTTCAGGTCCAGCTCTTCCTTCTGCTTGTCGAGGCGCTCGCGTTCGCGGGCGAGTTCGGAGGTCATGCTGCGCAGTTCGATTTCCTTGGCTTTGGCGTCCGCGGTGACCGGCCCCTTGGGCTTCTCGGCCTCGGCGCCGGGGGCGGCGTCCTTGGCCGGTTCGGGCAGGGGGAGTTTGACGCCCATCGAGAGCGCCACGATCAGGCCGCCGGCGCCGGCCGCCAGGCCCATGACGAAAAGCAACAGGCTGCCGAGCAGCGATTTTTTCGGTGCGGTGGCGGTGCTCATGGTCGGACCTCGTGGGGGGCGGCGTCGGCGCGCGCGAAGCGCATCGTGGCGGATTCGTCGAGCATGTCCTGTTCCTGCTTCAGCGCCGTGGCGCGGTGGCGGGCTTCGTGGCGGTCGCGCAGGTTTTCCAGCGAGGCGACCTTGCGCATGGCCTCGCTGAGCTTGCGGCGGGCCTCGTCGAGTTCCGCCTGCGCGGCGTCGAGTTCGATCTGCGTATGTTCGGTGCGGCGAAAGAGGTGCGTGCGGAACTCTTCGAACGCGCGCAGGCTGCCCGCGTTCTGCGTCCCGCTCAGGCGCGCCGACCATTCCTTTTCAAGCCGCTCGCGTTCCTCGTGCAGCCGGTCCAGTTCCATGAACAGGTCTCGCACGCGGCGCTGCGCGGCCCCCAGGGCGGCCTTGCGTTCGTCTTCCTGTTTCTTGCGCAGGCGCAGCAGCGTTTCGAGCCTGAAGGTGAATTTTTTCACTTCATCCGCCTAACCTGCGCACGATCAGTGCATGGAGGCAAGTTCCAGCAGCCGCCTGACCTGAACGGGGAACTCGGACTTTTCTTCCGGCCCCTGGCGCAGAAATTCCTGCAGTTTCGGCCAGATCTTCAGCGCGAGGTCCACCTCGGCGTTCGAACCCGGCACGTACGCTCCCACATCGAGCAAGTCCCGGGCCTTGTTGTAGACCGCCATCAGATTGCGAAGTTTTCCGGCCGCCGCGCGGTGCTCGGGCTTCACGATGTCCGTGAAGACGCGGCTCGCGCTCTGCATCACGTCGATCGCGGGGAAGTGGTTCGCCGCGGCCAGGTCGCGCGAGATGACCACGTGCCCGTCGAGAATCGAACGGGTCGCGTCGGCCACCGGCTCGTTCATGTCGTCGCCTTCGACGAGCACCGTGTAAAGCCCGGTGATCGAACCCTTCTCGGCCATGCCCGAACGTTCCAGCAGCCGCGGGAGCATCGAGAAGACCGAGGGCGTGTAGCCGCGCGTGGTCGGCGGCTCGCCGACGGCCAGGCCGATCTCGCGCTGCGCCATGCACACGCGCGTCACCGAATCCATCATCAGCAGCACGTTCGCGCCCTGGTCGCGGAAGTATTCCGCGATGGCCGAGGCCGTCAGCGCGCCTTTGACGCGCAGCAGCGCCGGCTGGTCGGAGGTGACCACCACGACCACCGAGCGCGCCAGGCCCTCGGGGCCGAGGTCGCGTTCGAGGAAGTCGCGCACCTCGCGTCCGCGTTCGCCGATCAGCGCGATGACGTTCAGGTCCGCCTTGGTGTGTTTCGCGAACATGCCCAGCAGGGTGCTCTTGCCCACGCCGCTGCCGCCGAAGATGCCGATGCGCTGCCCGCGGCCGCAGGTGAGGAACGAGTCCACCGAGCGCACGCCCAGGGGCATCGGTTCGAGCACGCGCGCGCGCTTGAGGGGATCGGGGGGATTGGCCATCAGGGGCCGGTATTCGTCGTGACCGGCGTCGCCCTTGCCGTCCACCGGGCGGCCCAGCCCGTCCACCACGCGCCCGAGCAGGTTGCGCCCGACGGGCACGGAGAGCGGGCGGCCGTCGGCGCGCACGGTCAGCCCCGGGCAGATGCCTTCCAGTTCGCCCAGCGGCATCAGCAGGATGCGCGAATCGCGAAAACCCACGACTTCCGCCACGCGCCGCCGGCCGTCGGGAAGTTCGATCCAGCACATCTCGCCCAGGGCCGCGGAGGGCCCTTCGCTTTCCACCGTCAGGCCGACGACCTGGGCGACGCGCCCGGTGCGGCGGAACGTGGAGGTCTCGCGAACGCGTCGAAGTTTGGCGTCAAGATCGCTTAGGGGCGTCACCGGTGGGCATCTCGCTTTGTCTGTCTTTGGCGGCAAGGGCTTCTTCGATCAGTTGAATCTGGGTCTCGACCCGCGCGTCCACGTAGCCGGAGGCGCCTTCCACCACGCAGCCGCCGCGCGTGATCTTCGGGTCGGGCAGCAGCACCAGGTCTTCCGGCAGGCGCTGGCCCAGGTCGTGGTGGTCGTTGCGCACCTGCTCGAGCTGTTCGAGGTCGAGCGGGTTCAGGCGCACGCGCGCGGCGGTGCGGTTGGGCGACTGCGCCAGCGCGCGCGCGATCACGCTGCGCACGGCCTCGCCGTCGGTCGCTTCCCGCGCCAGCACCTTGCGCGCGATCTCCAGCGAAAGCGCGATCACCTGCGCGTCGAAGCTCCGGTTGATCTCCTGGCGCGCGCGCTCCATCGACTGCGCGGCGTTGCGGAAGAGTTCGATGGCGGGGCCCAGGTCCTTGCGGCTTTCCTTGCGGCCGTCCGCGAGTCCGCGTTCGTACGCGGCCTGCTCGCGCTCGGCGGCCGCGGCGGTCTCCTGCGGCTGCGCCGGTTCCGCCTTGGGCGGCGTGAGCGAGCCCGCGGCCCGCGCGGCGGTGTTGCTGCGCGCGCCCTCGGGCGCGGTCAGCCGGACGTCGCGGAGAATGCGGCCGACGTGCAGGGTCTGGGCCGGCAGTCTAGATGAACTCATCGCCGCCTCCGCCCTTGCCGAGCGAGATCTTGCCGTCTTCCTCGAGCTTGCGCGCGACCGCGACGATCTTTTCCTGCGCGGACTTCACTTCCGACTTGGGCTTCGGGCCCAGCAGTTCGATTTCTTCCTTCAGGCGCTCCGCGGCGCGCGAGGAGAGGTTCTTGAAGACCAGCGAGCGCATGCCTTCGGAGGCGCCCTTGAGCGCGATGGACATCATGGCCATGTCCACTTCGCGCAGGATCTGCTGCATCGCCTGGTCGGTCAGCTTGGCGAGGTCCTCGAAGACCAGCATCTGGCGCTTCACTTCCTCGACGAGTTCGGCATTGGTCGAGCCCAGGTTCTCGAAGACGCGCCGTTCGAGGTCCTTCTTGGCGTGGTTCAGGATGTCGGCGACCGTCTTCGCGCCGCCGGTGGGCTTGGGCTTTTCCTTCACGTTCAGCGTCAGCTTCTTCTGCAGGGTGGCCTCGACGCGGCGCACGGCCGTGGGGCCTACGCGGCCCATGGTTCCGATCTTCTCGACGATCTGGCTCTGCAGGTCGAGGTTCAGCGCGTCCAGGATTTCGGCCGCGCGGGCGGGCTTGAGCTGCGTGAGGATCAGCGCGATCGTCTGCGGCTGTTCCAGGCGCAGCGCGCTGGCCACCTGCGCCGTGTCGATCTTGTCCAGAAAGTCGAAGTGTTCGCGCTTGCCGTCGGTCTGGACGTTGTTCAGCAGGTCGTTGGCTTTGTCGCTGCCCAGCGCCTGACGCAGGAAGCTGCGCGCGGACGGGCTGTCCGCCATCCCGCCGCCGCTGCGGAACTGGTCGATGAAGTCCTGCAGCACCTCGTCGCGGATCGCCTTCGGCACCGCCGCGACCTTGGTGATCGCCGCGGTCAGGATCTCGACCTCGGGCTCGTCCAGGTTGCGGAAAAATCTGCGCGGCCACTTCGGCCCATGGACATGAGCAGGATCGCGGCCTTGTCGATTTTCGTCAACGACGCGGCGGTGACCGGCGCGGCGTCTTTCGGGGGTTCGGCGGTGGCGGTCGCCATGGCGGCTCCTCGGTCAGTTCTTCAGCAGGGTGCGGATCATTTCGGCGGCCTGCCCGGAGTTCTGCCGGACGAGGCTCTGGATTTCGACCTGTACGTTGCGCCCGCCCGGGCCCGCGCCGCGGCCCGCGTCGGGCGCGCCCGCGGGTTCGGCGGAGCTGGCCGGCATCGGGCCGCTGAGGCGCTTCATGGTGATCCAGAAGACCACCGCCAGCGCCGCGATCCCGAAGACCGTTCCGGCCGCGGGCATGAAGCGTTCCACCGTGTCGGCCATGCCTTCGGCGGCGGCCGTGGGCGCGACGAAGGCTTCGGACACCGACTGCGGCATCGGCGAATTCTCCACCTTCACTTCGTCGTTGCGCGTGGCGGCAAAGCCGACGGCGTTCTTGATGACCTCGGAGAGGCCCTTCAATTCGGTCTCGGTCAGCGTGACGAACTTCTGTTCCTGCCCCGCGCCGTCCACGCGCGGCTTGACCATCACGGCCACCGAGAGGCGCTTGATCGAGCCGACTTCGGGGCGCACGACCTCGGTGACGGTGTCGAAGTGGAAGTCGGTGGTGATGTTCTTTTCGGTCTGGAGCTGCGTCGAGGCCACCGTCGTCCCGGCGTCGCCGCCGGCCGGCTGGTTGGCCTTCACGCCCAGCGAACCGCCCGCGATGGGCGTCACGCCGCGGCTTTCCTTGCTGTGGGTGGTCTGCTTCATCAGCACTTCGCTGTTGGGATCCTTCTTTTCGGAGCGGCGTTCGATGCGCGAAAAGTCCAGTTCGACGGCCACCTGCACCGCGGCGCGGCCCGGCCCCAGGGCATGGTCGAGCAGGCCTTCGACCTTGTCGGTGAGGTAGCGTTCCATGCGCATGCGGTTTTCAAGCTGGTCGCCGGCCATGGAGGCGTCGTCGCCGGGGGTCTGGAAGCGCGCGAGCAGGCGCCCTTCGCTGTCCATGACGGCGACGTTCTGCGGCGTCAGCTTGGGGACGGCGGCGGCCACGATGTGGCGGATGGAGGCGACCTGGTTGGCGCGCAGCGAGAGCCCGCGGCGCATCTTCACTTCGACGCTGGCCTTCGCCTCCTGCTGGTCGCGCAGGAAGACCTGGTCTTCGGGGATCGAGAGCGTCACGTTGGCGCGTTCGACGCCGTCGAGCGAACTCACCTGGCGTTCCAGCTTGCCCTGCAGCGCGCGGACGTAGTTCACCTTCTGGACGAATTCGGTCATGCCGAAGGTGTTGCGGTCGAAGAGTTCGAAGCCTTCGCTCTTGCCCGCGCCCGAGGGCACGCCCAGTTCGGCCAGCACCAGGCGCGCGTCGTCGAGCTTGCCGGTGGGCACGGAGATCAGCCCGCGGCTGCCTTCGTAGCGGAAGGGAATCTGGCTGTCGCGGAGTTTCGCGGAGGCGGCCGTCACTTCGTCGGGCGCGAGGCCCGAGGCGACCGGCACGTAGTTCGGGTTGCTGGACCAGAGGCCGACGAAGGCGAGCACCGCGGCCAGGGCGACGGCGAACATCACCATCGTCACGCGCTGCGGGATGCTCAGCGCGTTCCACACGCGCGCCGTCTGCTGCTGGAGCTGGGTCAGGAATTCTTTCACGGCGTACACCCTCCCCTCGCGATGGCGCGCTGAAGCGCCATCGTTCACGAAGCTGGTTTCGATTTACGTCAGAAGCGGAGTGCGGCGCGCTACACCTGCATGCGCGAGATTTCCTGGTACGCGTCCACGATCTTGTTGCGGACTTCCACAAGCATCTGCATCGAGAGCCGGGCCTGTTCGAACGCGACCATCACCTGGTGGATGTCCTGCGCGTTGCCGCTGGCCATCTTTTCGATCGCGCCGTCGGCGTTGGACTGCAGGCTGTTCACTTCGTCCAGGGCCTTGGTGAGCGAGTCCGCGAAGCTGGTACCTTTGGTCTCGCCCGTCGGCGACGCTTTATCGCCGCCCAGTTCGAATTTGTACGGGTTCCCCGTGATCTGCTTCGGAGCGCCCATGCCCATCGAGATCGGATCCATCGCTTCGGCCCTTTCTTTCCTTCAAAAAGCGGTCAACCGCGGCCCATGTCGAGCGCGCGCTGGAAGAGCGCCTTCGAAATCTTGAACGCCTCGGCGTTGGCCTCGTACGAGCGCGACGCCGTCATCAGGTCCACCATCTCTTCCGCCGTGCGGATGTCGGGAAAGCTGACGAAGCCGTCGGCGTCGGCGTCCGGGTGCCCGGGGCGGAAGACCCGGATCGGCGGGCTGTTGTCCTGCTCGATCGCGGCCACCTTCACGCCGTTGCCCCGGAAGCCGGCCTGGTACGCGTCCGTCAGTTCCGCCTGGAACGTGACCGTGCGGCGCTTGTACGGCCCGCCTTCGCGCGTGCGCGTGCTTTCGGCGTTGGCCAGGTTCGACATCACCACGTCCATCCGCGTGCGTTCGGCGCGCATCGCCGAGATGCTGATGTCCATCGAGGAGAAAAGGCTCTGCGTGGACGAGGCCATCGTAAAGCTCCTTAGGCGCGGCCCGTGATCGCGGTGCGCTTGATCGATAGTTTCTGCTGCAGCGCGCTCAGCGCGAGCTGGTGCATCATGGCGTTCTTGGACATCTCGGCCATCTCGGTCTCGAGGATCACGTTGTTCCCGTCCGCGCGCGCCGGCGCGTGGGGGTCTTCCGATCCCTCGATCGCCAGGTTGCGCAGCGCCGTGATGCCCTGTTGCGCCGCGATGGCCAGTTCCTCGCTGAAGTCCAGGTCCATGCGGCGGTAGCCCGGCGTGTTGATGTTCGCGAGGTTGTGGGCCAGGATGCGGTGGCGCTCCGACGTCAGATCCAGGATCCGCGTGAGCATCACATCCGAGCGGTCGTTCATGCCTTCCATGCGATCTTTTCCTTCCAATCCGTGCGATTCCGGGAATTCATACGCAAGTTTCCGGCCATCCGAGAAACGAGAGAAAAAGGCTCGTTTCCGGAAGATTTTGCCGGAAGTTTCCTCAGGCGGTCATTTCGGCCAGTTCGTTTTCGCGTACCGTGCTGCCTTCGTATTCGCGCAGCTTGGTGTAGAGCGTGCGGACGCTGATCCCCAGAATCTGCGCGGCCTTGGTGCGGTTGCCCTGGGTGATGCGCAGGGTCCGCAGGATCACGCGCTTCTCGACCTCCGCCAGGTTGTTGATGCCTTCGATGGCGAACTCGTCGGGCAGGCGCGCGGCGCCGGCCGCCTGAGCCGCCGGCGCGCTGCGGGCCGCCGAGCCGCCGAGCGCGAAGGCTTCGGCGCCGAGTTCGCGCCCTTCGCAGAGCAACACGGCGCGTTCGATCGTGTTCTCCATCTCGCGCACGTTGCCGGGCCATTCGTGCGCGCAAAGCGCCTGGCGGCCGCTCTCGTTCAGCACCGGCGTGGGGCGGTGGTAGCGCTCGCTGAAGCGGCGGACGAAGTATTCCGCGATCAGCAGCACGTCGCGTTCGCGTTCGCGCAGGGGCGGCAGGTGCAGCGGCACGACGTTCAGGCGGTAGAAGAGGTCTTCGCGAAAGGTGCCTTCCTTGACCATCTGGCGCAGGTTGCGGTTGCTGGTGCAGACGACGCGCACGTCCACCTTCAGCGTCTTCGTGCCGCCGACGCGCTCGAACTCGCGTTCCTGCAGCACGCGCAGCAGCTTGCTCTGCAGCGCCAGCGAGGTCTCGCTGATCTCGTCCAGCAGCAGGGTGCCCTGGTGCGCGAGTTCGAAGCGGCCCGGGCGGCGGTCGGCCGCGCCGGTAAACGCGCCCTTTTCATGGCCGAAAAGTTCGCTTTCGAGCAGCGTCTCGGGCAGCGCGGCGCAGTTGACGCGGATGAACGGCTTGTCCACGCGCGGGCTGCGCTGGTGGATCGCGCGCGCGATCAGTTCCTTGCCCGTGCCGCTCTCGCCGGTGATCAGCACGGTGGCCGAACTCGGCGCGATCTTGTCCACGAGGCGGAAGACTTCCTTCATCGGCTCGCTGCGCCCGACGATGTCCTCGAAGCCGTCGTCCCCGCGCAGCGCGGCGCGGCGGTGGAAGCGGTTCTCCTCGACCAGCGAACGGTACTCGCTCGCCTTGGCCAGCAGAACTTCGAGCTGGTTGGGGGAGATCGGCTTGGTCAGGTAGTCGAAGGCGCCCTGGTGCATGGCTTCAAGCGCCGAGTCGAGCGTGGCGTGCGCGGTCATCAGCGCCACCAGCGTCTGCGGGCTGGTCTCGCGGACCTTGGCCAGCACCGCCAGGCCGTCGGCCGGGCCGCCCATGCGGATGTCGGTCAGCACGAGGTCGAAGGTCTTGCCTTCGGCCAGCAGCGCCAGCGCGGCCTCGCCGTGCTCGGCGGGCGTCACGTCGCAGCCGGCGCGGCGCAGCGCGTCGGTCAGGAACCCGCGCATCGTGTTGTCGTCGTCCACCACGAGAATACGTTCGACTTGCATGATACTCCTCCTAGTCGGCGGCTTCGTTGTTTTTCGGCAGGACCACGCGGAAGCAGGCGCCCGTTCCCGGTTCCGGCGTGCAGGTCAGTTCGCCCCCATGGGCTTCGATCAGTTTGGCACTGGTGGGCAGGCCCAGCCCGGTGCCGTTGTGCTTGGTGGTCATGAACGGCTGAAAGAGGTTCCGGCGCGTCTTCTCGGGGATGCCGGGGCCCGTGTCGGCGATCTCCACCGCCACGGCCTCGCGCGCGTCCACCTGCGCCTCGCGGATGCGGATGCGCAGTTCCCCGCCTCCCAGCGGCGCCATCGCCTCCAGGGCGTTGCGGATCAGATTGGTGAAGACCTGGCGCAGGGCGCCGGCGTCGGCGCGCACGCGCGATGCGCCCGAGCCGTTCTCGATCTCCACGCGGAAGGCCATGCGCCCGAAGTTCGGGTCGGCCTTGGCCATCTCCCACAGGCGCCGCAGCATCGTCTCGAGTTCGACGCATTCGCAGCGCAGGTCCACGGGGCGCGAGTACGTCAGCAGGCTGTTGACGAGCCCGTTCAGGCTCTGGATGCCTTCGACGATCATCTCGGCGTAGCGGCGCTGGTCGGGCTGGTACTGCAGGTCCGCGCGCAGCATCGTCGCGTAGCCTTCGATCCCGCCCAGCGGGTTGCGGATCTCGTGCGCGACCACCGCGGCCATCTGTCCCAGCGCGGCGAGCTTCTCCACCTGGAAGACGCGCTTCTGCAGCGAGGTCACTTCGGTCAGGTCCTGCAGGACCACCACGACGCCGATAATCGCGCCCGGCTGTTCAAACACCGGCGCGACGGCGATCGAGAGCGGGCGCGCGTCGGCCTCGCCCGGCCAGTCCACGCGCAGCCGCGGCAGGCCCGAGCGGCCGTTCAGGGCCGCGCGGACGTTGCGCAGCAGGTCCGGCGCGAACGCGGCGAAGGTTTCGAAGGAGGTGCCGATGGCCGAGCCGCCGCTGGAACCGGTCAGGTTTTCGGCCGCGGGGCTGAAGAAGCGCACCACGCCGCCGGTGTCGAGCGCGATCACGCCGTCGGACATGCTGTGCAGGATGCCGATCAGGTGGCCGCTGAGATGGTTCAGTTCGCTCACCTTGTCGCGCAGCTTGCGGTTGGTGTCCTCGAGTTCGGCCTTCAGTTCCTCGACGCGGCGGGTCAGCGTTTCGAACGCGCGTTCGGCCTTGGCCTGCGAGACCAGGAAGTGCTCGATCTGCGCCTGAAGGCGCTCGACCTGCGCGGCCTTGGTGCCCAGGCCCGAGTTTTCGACCGTGGCGGCGCTCATGGCGTCTTCTTCTCGTGGGTGGGTTCGGCCGTCTTGGCGGTGTTGGCCTGGAACGCCGCGAGCGTGCGTTCCTTCCACTTCGCGTTGTCCACCAGTTCGGTCCAGGCCTCGTCGCCTTCGGTCTTGCCGTACTGTTTCAGGAACGCGCGGTACCCGGCCAGGGCCTCGGCGCGCTTGCCTTCGCGTTCCAGCACGACGGGGACGTAGTACGCCGACTGCCGGCGGATGGACTCGGGCACCAGCGGATCGCCCGCCATGCGCACGAACATCTTGCCCGCCTGCTCCAGCGTGCCGCCGCCGAGAAGCTGCATGGCCATCTTGAAGTCGCCTTCGGCGGTCTCGGCGGGGGAGTACGTCTTGCGCAGCAGGGCGTGCGTCTTCAGCGCGCCGTCGGTGTTGGAGGCCTGGTTCTCGAGTTCGGCCTTGCGGGTGAGCGCGCGCATGGCTTCGGGCGTGCCGGGGCGGTGTTCGATCACGCGGTCGAGCAGCAGCATGGCCTGCGGCTTCAGGTTCTTGCCGATCAGGATGTCGGCTTCGAGCAGGTCCGCCTGGCTGGTGAGCGGGTGCTGCGGCCAGGTCTGGCGCATCTCGCTGAGCACCGCCTGGGCTTCGGGTTCCTTGTTCATCCGGTCGAGGGCGCGGGCGAGGCCGAGCATCGCCGGCGGGCCGTACGCGCGCCGCACGTCGGCGGGCTTGGCCTCGAGCGATTCGACGATCTTGCGGAAGTGCGCGCCGGCGCGTTCGGGCAGGCCGGCGGCGGCCATGCGTTCGCCCGCGCGCTGGCGGCTGTCCAGGGCGCGCGCGTGCCCGGGAAATTCGTCCGCGGCCGCGTTGTACGCGCGGCCGGCGTCCAGGTTGTCGCCTTCCATGTCGTAGGTCTCGGCGATCAGGAAGGCGGCTTCCCCGCGCAGGTCGTCGGAGGTCCGGCCCGAGAGCACGTTCTGCAGGACGGCGCGCGCCTCGGCGGCCTTCTTCTCCGCGATCCACGAGCGCGCCGCCTGGATCTGCGCTTCGACCGGCAGGTCGGTGGCCGGATTCCGGGCCGCCGCCACCTTCGCGTAGGCCTCGCGCCCTTCGGCGTGCTTGCCCTGCTTGACCAGCGTGTCGCCGTAGCGCAGCAGCGCGCGCAGGCCCACGGTCGTGTCGCCGAAGCGGTTGGAGGCGTCCTTGAAGGAGGAGAGCGCGGAATCGAGGTTCCCGGAGGCCTCCTGCGTCTCGGCGGCTTCCAGCAGCGCGATGGGCGTGCGGCGGTCGCGCGGGTAGCGGTCGGCGAAGGCCAAAAAGTGCTGCAGCGCGGTCGGGTAGTCCTTCAGTTCGCGGCGCAGGCGCCCGGCTTCCAGCAGCGCGCCCGAGGCGGCCTCGGACTCCGGGAAGTCGGTGAGGATGCGTTCGAACTGGATCAGCGCCTCGTTCGTGTCGGCGTCTTCCAGCGCGAGCTGCCCCAGGCCCAGGCGCGCCTCGATGGCCTTCTCCGAATCCGGGAACTGGGTCACGATCTTCCGGTAGGCCTCGCGGGCCTGCGCGCGCAGGCGCTGAGCGTCGGGCGTGAAGAGCTTCGCCAGGCGCGGCGTCTTGGCGGACTCCAGGCCGGCCAGGTCGCCGGGCTTGGGCAGCGCGGGCGCCGCTTCGGGTTCGGGGGCGGGTTCCGGCGCGGGTTCGGGCTTGGCCTTGGGCGGCTCCGCGACCTTGACCGGCGGCGTCTCGGCCTCGCGCTTGTTGCGTTCGCGCAGCACCACTTCCAGGCGTTCCATGCGCTCGTTCACTTCCAGGAGCTGCTGCTTGATCGCGAAGGCGGTCTCCCTGGCGATGTCTTCGCGCAGGTTCTTCAGGTGCGCGTTGGCTTCCTTCAGGTGCGTCTCGACCTCGGCGTGCTTCTGTTCCAGTTCCTGCTGGCGTTCGATCAGGCGCGTCAGCAGCACGGAGGTGGCGTCCTCGATGCCCTTCTTCTCGCGTTCGCTCTCGCTGGGCTTCGGCTTCTGGACGGCGCGGAATTCCTTGGGCGGCGGCAGGACGCGCGTGCCTTCCAGCATGCTGCTGCGCTGATCCGCTTCGATCACGCCCGCGCGGTGCGCGGCCTGCTGGATGTCCTCGCTGATCTGGTTCGCCCGGCACGAGACCAGGAAGACCAGGCTCGAGAGGACGAAGAGGCGGCGGAAGGCGCGCTGGGAAAGGCCCGCGGTCATCGCTGGTTCTCCAGGGCCGGCTGGGCGTCCGCAGTGGCGTTGTGGGTCTTGAGCGTCGAGAGGTGGTCGTTGAGCAGGCGCGCCCATTCCATCCACAGTTCGGCGGTCTGCTGCGGGTCCTGGTCGTCGTTTTCGAGGAACGGCTGCATCAGGCGGCGGGCCTCGCGAATCTGCCCGAGCGCGATCGCCTTCTTCACCGCGTCGAGCTGTCCGGCGGGGATGTGGCCGCGGGCCGCGCCGGTGTTCTTGGCGGCGCCGTCATCGTGAGCGGGGGCGTGTTCCTCCGCTTTCTGCTCCTGTTCTTTACCGCTTACCTTCGGCTGGTTCGCTTCCAGCGCGGCCTTGCGGATTGGCGCGGGGACCTTCTCCTGCGCCGAGGCCACCGGGCGCACGGGCGCAGTGAGCTTGCTGGCCGGGCGCTGTGCTTCCTCCGCCTGCTCCGAATGGGCCTCCCGCGCGGGCTCGGCGGCCTTCGGAGCCGCGAGGACCTTGGGCCGGCCGGCCGGCTCGGCGTCCGAATGCTTCGATTCCGCGGGCGCTTCGGGAACCGCTTCGTGCGTCGCGGGTTCCGCTTCGTCTTTCTTGGGCTGCGCCGGCGCCGGCTTGGCCAGGGGCGCGACCGGCGCGAGGGTCTCTTTGGCTTCCTCGATGACCGGCTTGCCCGGGCCCGAGAAGATGCCCGTCCCGACGATCTCGGCCTTCTGCGAGGTCGAGGCCGGGAGCTGCCCGTCGCGGGCGAGCTGGAGCTTGGCCGTGGCCGTCTTGGCCAGCAGCACCGCCTTGCGGTCGGCGTCGAGCCCCGCAGGGCTGACCTTCTTGAGCAGTTCGACGGCTTCGAGCGCGCGGTCCAGGGCCAGCAGCGCGTCCACCTGGTTCATGCGGCTGTAAAAGACGCCTTCGCCCTTGGGGAAGCGGTCGGCGTACTGCCCGAAGGTGTCGTAGGCTTCCTGCCACTTGCCCATCCCGCGCTGGCAGTCGCCCAGGTCGAGCAGCGCCGCCGGCGTGCCTTCGTAGGCGGGGTAATCGTTCAGGATGCGGCCGAGCAGTTCGATGGCCTTCTCATTGCGGCGTTGCAGCGGCAGGACGTTGGACTGAAGGTACGCGTCGGACCAGCGCTTGAGCGTGCGCGCGGCCATGGGGCCGGTCAGGCCCACCTTGTTGGCGCGGGAGTAGAAGTCGATCGCGTCGTCGGCGCGCCCGCGCGAGAGCAGCGCGTCGGCTTTGGCGGTCAGTTCGTCGAGGGTGAGCGGTTCGACCGGACCCTTCTTGGTCTCGGGCTTGGCCTCGGGCTTGGCTTCGCCGTGTTCGCCCTTGGTTTCGCTCTTGCCGTGCGCGCTCTTGGCTTCGTGGCCTTCGCTCTTGGCTTCTTCGTGCGCCTTTGGGGCCGCTTCGGTCTTGGGCGCTTCGGCGTGCTTGGCTTCCTTGGGCTGGGCCTCGCCGTGTCCGGCGGTCTTGGCGTCGTGGCCTTTGGGGGCTTCGCCGTGGCCGGCTTCGGGCTTGGCTTCGGACTTGGCGTCCTCGGCATGTGCTTCGTGGGAGGCCTCTTCGCCGTGCGCTTCGGCCTTGGGCGTGCCCGAGGACGATCCGAGCAGCAGCAGCGCCCCGCCGAACGTGATCGCGCCGACGACGAGGACGCCGCCGACGGTCGTTAAGAGGTCTTTCTTCTTACTTTCCATGTTTTCGGACTCCGGTTCACCCGAGGTCGGGGGCCTTGCGGGGAGATGAAATGCAAGGTCCGGGCCAAAGCAAGTTTTGCCTGAAAGAACTTCTGGATGGCGATTAACTATGGGCGGGAAAAGGAGTTGCGATGGGCGTCAAGCCGGCCGGAAATTCCTGCACGGCGGCCGTCCGAGATTCTGCAACGTAATTCTGCAACATGGACATACGGCGTCCGATGGGGCGTACTTATTCCCAAAGGCTCGCGCCCTTGCGCAGGAACTGGGCGAGGTTGAGGGGCGGGTTTTCGGTCGGGGCCTGAATCTCGAAGCGGCTGCTGTCGATGGCGCGGTTGATCATCATCTCTTCGACGCTGAGCAGCAGGCCGCAGGGTCCCATGGCGGGCTCGAGTTTCAGGCGCTGCGGGTACTCGAGGTTCGTCTCCTGGTTGGGCTGAAAGCCCTCGTAGCTGACGACGCCCAAGTCCGTGCCCGCGGGCGAGATAAAGGCCATGCTCGCCGGGAAGGTCTCGTTCTTGCCGATGCGCATGCGGCGGGTCAGGCGGTTGAAGATCCCGATCTTCTCGGTGACGAGAATCTCGTCGCTGGCCGTGCCGGGCAGGAGCACGCGTTCGACGGCCTTGGGGGCCCAGGCGCGCGGAAAGAACAGGTCGCAGGCGTTGCAGGAGTCGATGAGGAAGGTCAGTTCGCTGGCGGGCGCGGCGCGCAGGTCGTCGCGGGTGCCCTTGAGGTAGCGTTCGCGGCGCGGGAGCCAGACGGTGACGTTCTCGCGGAAGAGGCTGATGTCGGCCAGGAGCTGATCGCCCATCTTCAGGCGCAGGCGGAAGTTGCCGTCCTTGTCGCCCATGTAGCCGGCGCTGAGCGCCACGTCGCGGTTGCGCGCGCGGTCGTGCAGGGTGGCGTTGAGGCGCGCGCTGACGTTCTCGACCTGCCCGCGCCGTTCGTCCATGGCGTCGAGCGCTTCCATCAGGCCGGTGTTCTCGCGGGCGACGGAGGCCACCGCCGAGGGCATGCTGGGCGTGCCCTCGTACTGGTCGATCGCGCAGCCCGAGAGCAGCGTGGCGCCGAGGAGCAGCGCGGGCAGCAGGGCCCGCCGGCTCAGGCGAAAGACGGTCGTGCCGAGGGTCATCGCTTGATTCCGTAGCGGCTGGCTTTGGCGTACAGGGTGGAGCGGCTGAGCTTGAGGACCTGCGCGGCGCGGACGTAGTTCCAGCCGCAGCGTTCCAGCACCAGTTTCAGGGTCACGCGCTCGGCTTCTTCGAGCGGGTTCTCGGCGTCCACGACGTTCCAGGTCGCGTGGCCGTTCCCGTTTCCGTTCCCGCCCGAGGCATGCGCCGTCCCGTGCCCGCCGCTCGCGGCTTCGGCCTCCGCGACGCCCACGGGCACCAGGTCGTCCTTCGCGCCGCCGGCCGAGGCCGCGATGGCCTTGGCCTCCAGCGTGACGCGGCGCGGCTCGCTCGCGTGATTCAAGTTGCGGAAGCGCAGCAGGTCGGGCGTGAGCACCTGCCCGCGCGCCAGCACGCAGGCGCGTTCGATCACGTTCTCGAGTTCGCGCACGTTGCCGGGCCAGGCGTACTCGGTCAGTTGCAGCAGCGCGCTGGGATGGATTTCGTGCGGGCCGTGCCCGATCTTGCTGCGCACGCGGCGCAGGAAGTGCATCGCCAGCGCGGGGATGTCCTCGGTGCGTTCGCGCAGCGGCGGAATCTCGATGGGGAAGACGTTGATGCGGTAGTACAGATCCTCGCGGAAGCGCTGCTCTTCGATCAGCGCGTCGATGTTGCGGTGCGTCGCGCAGACGAGCCGGAAGTTGCAGACGATCGGCTGGTTCCCGCCCAGGCGCTCGATCTCCTGGTTCTGCAGGACGCGCAGCAGCTTGACCTGCACCGGATGGGGCAGCTCGGCGATCTCGTCGAGGAAAAGCGTCCCGCGGTGCGCGCGTTCGAAGCGCCCGATGCGCCGTTCGGCCGCGCCCGTAAAGGAACCTTTCTCGTGCCCGAAGAGTTCGGATTCGAGCAGCGATTCGGGCAGGGCCGCGCAGTTGACCTTCACGTAAGGCCCGTTGGCGCGTGAGCTTATGCGCTGAATGTAGTTGGCGAGGATCTCCTTGCCGACGCCGGTCTCGCCCAGGATCAGCACCGACGAATCGGTCTCGGCCACGGTGCGCGCCAGGGCCACGACGCGCTGCATCGTCTCGCCCGTGCCGACCGGCGCGACGCCGTCGCCGGAGAGGTCCTTGAGGCGGCGGCGCATCGACTGGAGTTCCACGAGCTTGCCGATGACGGCCTGGAGTTCGGGGATGCGCAGGGGTTTGGTGAAGAAGTCGCTGGCGCCCTGTTTGATCGATTGCACGGCCATCTCGACTTCGGCGAAGGCCGTCATCAGGATGACCTCGGTCTCGGCGGAATGCGCCTTGATCTCGCGCAGCACGTCCAGCCCCGTCATCCCGGGCATGCGCAGGTCGGTGAGCACGATGTCGATGCTCTGATCCTTCGCTTCCTCGAGCGCTTCGGCGGGATTGGCGAAGCAGTAGATCCGGCGGTCCGGCGCTTCCAGGGCGCACTTGATGATCTCAAGCGTCTCAACCTGGTCGTCGATAACGAAGATCGTAATCATATCCATGGCTCTGCATCCGGAAGAAATTGCCTTCGGCACCGTGCCGACGAGTGGGTAAAAGCACCTTTCGGGCCATTTCCAGGAATTCGGATACGAAGAATTGGAATCGCGTGGAACCTACGCCGAGGAAATGACTTTGGTGTGGACGGGCAGGGTGAGCCGGAAGGTCAGGCCCTGTCCTTTGTCGCCGCTCACGTCGATTTTGCCACCGTGGGCCTGCACGATCTCCTTGGCGATCGCGAGCCCCAGGCCGGTGGAAGGTTCCCCGCCCGTGGGCTTGCTGCTGCCCTTCCCGAAGCGCACGAAGAGCCGGCCCAGTTCGGCCTTGGCCAGGCCCTGCCCGTTGTCGGCGACCACAAACGTCACCGTCTCGTGGTCGTGTTCGAGCACGAAGCGGATGCGGTCGTCCTTGCGGCAGTACTTCACGGCGTTGTCGAGCAGGTTCGAGACCACCGTGTGGATGCGTTCCAGGTCCACGTAGACCACGGGCAGATGTTCGGGCGCCGGCATGGCCATCTCGAAGGCGATGCCCTTGCGTTCGGCCATGGAGGCGTAGACGCCGGCGGCCCGGGCCATCACCAGGACGGGGCTGCACGCTTCCAGGCTGAGCTTGAGGCGCCCCTGGGCGTTCTGCGTGAAGGCCATGACATCCTTGGTGATCTCCAGGAGGTGCTGGGCCTCCTGCACGACGATGCGCGTGAACTTGTCCGCTTGCGCGGGCGTCAGGTCGGCCGGCTTGTCGAGCAGGAACTGGGCCGCGTTGAGCACGCAGCCCAGCGGCCCGCGCAGGTCGTGCGCCATGATGCCCATGATGTCCACGTTCTCGTTCTGGATGTGCTCGATCTCCTGGCGCATCTCGTCCATCACGCGCTGGGCCTTGCGCAACTGCGCGCGGTAGTGCTGCGATTCGTACTGCGCCAGTTCGGACCGCCCCAGCCAGCCCAGAAAGCGGCCGTCCGGGCCGAGCAGGGCCAGCCCGGGGCCGGGGATTTCGGACATGGCGTGCTGCGCGGCCAGCAGGCTTTCGGCCATGAGCGCCGCTTCGCCGCAGGGCGCCATCAGGTCGCGCGCGCGGGCTTCGAAGCGTCCGGCGATGGCCGCGTCGAGCAGGATGGCCGCGGAAAGCGCCCCGGCGGGGCGTTCGTCTTCCAGGACCAGGAGCACCGGCGCGCCGGTGCGCTTCAGGGCTTCCAGGCATTCCTTCAAGGTGGCGTGCGGCGCGACCGCCGGATCGGTCCGGAGCGCCAGGCCGTTCCAGGCCCGCGTGGCGGGCGGAGCTTCCGGTTGCAGGATGCCGGTCTCGCCGTTCATGGGGCCTCAGGTCAGGGAATGCATGAAGGTTCGCACGTCCGCCAGGGCTTCGGTCGCGATGGCGATGTAATCCGCGTCCCGCAGGGGCAGCATCTGCAGCATGCGGCCGGTCACCAGGTCGGCGGAGAAATCGAGCCGCAGCATCCCTTCGCCGGCCTGCGTGCCCACGTCCCGCGCCGCGTGCGCGATGGCGTCGGCCACCGGCAGCAGGGCCAGCGCGGGGTCGTCGATCTCGGGGTTGTGGTGCTGCGCGACGGCGCGCGCGAGCGACTCGGGCAGCTTCCAGCGCCGCAGCAGCGCGCCGCCCAGTTCCGCGTGGTCCGCGCCCCACTGCGCGCGCTCGAACTCCGTCAGGCGGCAGCCTTCCGGGCCGTCCTTGGCGTAGGTCGGCGCCGCGCGTGCGGGGTCGTGGCAGAAGAAGGCCAGCTTGCCGATGTCGTGGACCATGCCGGCGGTGAAGAGTTCCTCGCGCTGGCCCAGCCGCGTGCGCTTGGAGAGCGACTTGGCGATCAGCCCGACCTTGAGGGCGTGTTCCCACAGGCCGGCGGCGGTCTCGGGCGGCAGGCTCTTCTGCGACCGGTACATCTCGCTGGCGCGCATCCCGACCGTGAGCGACCAGAGTTCGCGGAAGCCGAGCCGGAAGGCCGCCTCTTCGACGCTGCGGACGGCGCGCGGCAGCCCGTAAAAGGCCGAGTTGACGATGCGCAGCACGTTGACCGTCAGCGCCTGGTCGGCCGAGACCACCTGGGCCAGGTCGGAGACCGTGGCGTCGGGGTCCTCCAAGACCTTCATCAGCGCGGAGAGCACCACGGGGCAGGGCGGCAGGTTCTTCGCCGCGGCGATGCGTTCGATGATTTCCAGTTCCCTGGTCGCGCCGGTCATGGTTCAGTGGCCTCCAAACAGTTCGACGCGCTGGGTCGCCATGCGCAGCAGGTCGCAGCACATCTCGGGTGTAAGGTTCATGCGGCTTAGCAGCGCGGGATCGACCGCCAGATGGGAGGCCTCGGCGTGCTCCCCCATTTCCCAGGGAAGCTGATGGGCCAGGGCGTCGGTGTGGGCCAGGAGTTCGAAGAGGGGCTGGGCGCCCGGCGGCAGGTCGTGGTGCGTTTCCACCAGCTTGACCAACTGCGCCGAGAAGCGCCAGCCGCGCAGCAGTTCGGCGCCCACCACCGAGTGCTCGGTGCGGAAGCGCGCGAGTTCCTCCGAGACGAGCCCCTTGCCGTAAAGCTGCTCGGGGTGCGCCCACGCCTCGTAGGCATGGTCGTACGCATAAAGCACCAGCTTGCCGATGTCGTGGAGCAGCCCGGCGGTGAAGAGCAGGTCCGCGGAACCCGTGCGCTGCCGCGCGGCCATCAGCGCGCAAAGCGCCGCCGTGCGCACCGAGTGCTTCCAGATCGCGCTGTTGAACGCGGTCCACTGGCCGCCCTTGAAGATGCCCTTGGCCTGCATGGCCAGCGCGATCGCGTTCACTTCCTGGAAGCCCAGGCGCAGCACCGCGTGTTCGACGCTGGTGACGCTGCTGCCGCCGGCGAAGCGCACGGAGTTGACCACGCGCAGGATTTCGGAGGCCAGGATCGGGTCGAGCGCGATCACCTTGGCCAGGTCGTCGCAGGTGCTGTCGGCCGAACCGAGCAGTTCGATCAGCCGCCCGAAGACGGCCGGGCAGACCGGCAGACGGTCGCTGGTCTTCCGCAGCACCGCGGGCAAGGAAAGCGTGGCCGATGGTTGCGTCGCCATGAACACCTCTCTTATAGGTGCTCATCGGAAGCAAACGCCGCCGCTGAAGATGGGAGTTTAAAAAGCCTGCAATTTCAGGCCTGCACCTGGGCGCTGAGCAGGGCCCGGGCCTTGGACGCCAACACGTCCAGGTCGAAGGGTTTAGGCAGGAAGATCGAGCGGTGGTCCATCTGGTTCTGCATCACCAGGCTCTCGGAATAGCCCGATATAAAGATCACCTTCACGTCCGGCCGGGTCTTCAGCAGTTCGGCCACCATCTCGCGCCCGCCCAGGTTGGGCATGACCATGTCGGTGACCACCAGGTCGATCGTCTCCCCGAACGCCGCGCTCACCCGCAGCCCGTCTTGCCCGTCGCACGCCGTCAGCACGCGGTAGCCGATGCTTTCCAGCGTATGGCAGAGCAGTTCCCGGACCCCGTCCTCGTCCTCGACGATCAGGATCGTCTCGTTGGACTTGCGCACCGAAGGCCGAATCGCGTCGGGCTCCGCCGTGACCGCCGTGGCCTCCGCGCAGGGCAGATACACCTTGAAGACCGAGCCGCAGTTCGGCGCGCTCTCCACCAGCACCGTCCCCTGGCTCTGCTGCACGATCCCGTACACCGTCGCCAGGCCCATCCCCGAGCCCTTGCTCTTGCCCTTCTTCGTGAAGAACGGCTCGAAGACGTGCTTGCGCGTGATCGCGTCCATGCCCACGCCGGTGTCGGCCACCGACAGGAGCATGTACGCCCCGTGCTCCAGCCGCCGCAGGCTCTCGTCCTGCCCGTCGTGCTGGAACAGCGCGGTCGAGATCGTCATGCGCCCGCCGTTGGGCATCGCGTCGCGCGCGTTCACCGCCAGGTTCAGGATCACCTGCTCGATCTGCGAACGGTCCGCGTTCACCCGCGTATCGCCGTGCGCCAGGGAGGTCGCGAGTTCGATCCGGGCGTCGATGACCCGCCGCAGCAGGTCGCCGATCTCGCCGATCATCTGGTTCAGGTCGAAGACCCGCGCCTGCAGCACGCGCTTGCGGCTGAAGCTGAGCAACTGGTTGGTCAGATCGACGGCGCGGTCGGTGGCCTTGCGCGCGGCCTCCGCGTTCTTGCGCACCTGCGCCGTCAGGTTCGGCTGGCCGAGCACCAGTTCCAGGTTGCCGTCGATGATCATCAGGAGGTTGTTGAAATCGTGCGCCACGCCGCCGGCCAGCCGGCCGATGGCTTCCATTTTCTGTTCCTGAATGGCCTCGTCGCCGTGCGTATCGTCCGAGGCGACGGCGAAGGCCGGTTCGGCCGCCGGCGCCGCGGGCGCGGCCTGCTGCAGCGCCAGCAGGCGGTTGACGCGCAGGACCAGAAGCTGCGGGTCCACCGGCGCGTCCACGAATTCGTCCACCCCCGCGTCCAGGAACGCATGCAGCGACCCGCGGCTCTCGTCGCGCAGCAGCGCCACCACCGCCGTCCGCCCCTGGCTGCGGGCCTTCAGTTCGCGGCAGACCGCTTCGACCCGCTGGCCGGGCGTCGTATCGCACAGGACCGCCAGGTCGAAGACGTCCGGCGAACGCTGCGACGTATACGAAGGATACGTGAAGGGCGTTACGCGATGGCCGCAGTGCTGGAGCCACTCCACCACGCAACCCTGCAACGGAGAGGGATCGCCCAGGACCAGGAGATTGGAAGGCGTCGCGTTCATGTTCGAAGGTCGTAGTAATCCCTTTATCTCACGAATAACAAGGCTCTTCTTGGCTAAAGAAATCCATAAAAATTGAGCAACTGACGGACCGAATAAGCCGCTTCAGCCCTGCCAACCGTGCGTATCCCTCAGTTCACCTTGTGCTTGGCGGGCTTTCAAAAATGTAATCCCCGTCGCGAACAAGAACAAACAAACTTCTTGAACCAACATGCATGTTGGGCAGAATGAGCGAACCCGCGTCTGTTCCTCCGGATTGGGTATTGCATTCTGCAACGTGGAAGACTTGCCCGAGCCGTCGCGGAACTTTGTGGGAAGCGTAACTTATTTGCCGGAAGTATCTTCCTAGATTGCATCAAACGTGCACGTGAATGGCATATATGTTGTTAGAGGAATCGCGAAGCATTCTGTTTCAAGCGCTGGGGAACGCCTGAGGAGCGCAGGTCGTATTCAGGGGGGGTCACATGTCAGAAGGCGCAGCCGGGACACGTGTTCTAGTCGTTGACGACGATGCCGCCATTCGCACGCTCTTTCTGGATCTGCTTGCGCATATGGGGTTTCAAGGCGACGCGGCCGGTTGCGGCGCCGAGGCGCTGGCCAAGATCGAGAAAGACCCGCCCAGCGTCATGCTGCTGGACCTCAACCTCCCGGACATGGACGGGCTCGAGGTCCTCAAGCGCTCCCGGAACACGCATCGCCACATCCGTTCGATTTTGATCAGCGGCTCCCTGGCCGTCGAAGACGCGGTCGAAGCGATGCGCCACGGCGCCTTCCACTGCCTGACCAAGCCCGTCTCGCTCAAGCAGCTCGAACAGTACCTGAAGGAAGCCAGCAGCGGGATCGTGATCCACAAGGAAATCCACTGCAACAACCTGCCCACGCTGCCCATGATCGTGGCCAGCCCGGCGATGAAGCACGTCACGAACATTCTCGAAAAGGTCTCCCGCAGCCCCACCACCACCGTGCTGATCACCGGCGAGACCGGCACCGGCAAGGAAGTGGTCGCGCGCTGCCTGCACCACCTCAGCAACCGCCGCGGCGGCAACTTCGTGGCCGTCAACTGCGCCGCGATTCCCGAGTCCCTGATCGAGAGCGAACTCTTCGGGCACGAACGCGGCGCGTTCACCGACGCGAAGTCGTTCCGCAAGGGTCTCTTCGAGGAAGCCGAAGGCGGGACGCTCTTCCTGGACGAACTGGGCGAACTGCCCATGGCGATGCAGTCGAAGCTGCTGCGCGCGCTCCAGGAGCGCGTGATCAAGCGCGTCGGCGGCGCCAAGGACATCAACGTGGACGTGCGCGTCATCGCCGCGACCAACGTCGATCTGCAGAAGGCCGTCCGCGACGGCAAGTTCCGCGAGGACCTTTTCTACCGCCTGATGGTCATCCCGCTGCACGTCCCGCCGCTGCGTTCGCGACGCGAGGACATCATGGCCCTGGCGCAGCACTTCTTCCATCAGTTCGCCAAGGAGTTCAACCGCCCCGCGCGCGCGATCTCGGAGGACGACAAGAAGAAGATGCTGGAGTACGCGTGGCCGGGGAACATCCGCGAGCTGCGCAACTGCATCGAGCGGACCGTGCTGCTGGACCTGGAGCACGTCGAGATCGGCACCGTGCCGCTGAACGCCGTCGCCGCGCCGGCCCGGCCGGCCGCGCCCGCGCGGGCCGAAGCGGACCCCGCGTCCGGTTTCACGCTGCATCTCGAGGAACCCACCCTCGAAAACGCCGAGCGCGCGCTGATCCTGGAAGTCTTCCACCGCGTCAACGGGAACCGCAACCAGGCCGCCGCGATGCTGGGGATCAACCGCACGACCCTGTACCGCAAGCTGGTCAGCTACGGCATGGAAAACACCGAAGACGGGCCGCTCGCCGCCGTCGGCAGCTAACCGCCGCTCAGGCGTGCGCCGCGGCCCGGGCGCCCGAGGCGTGAGCCTTCGCCGCGCCCGGCGCGCACTCTTCGATGCGGACGTCGAAGACCATCCCTTCGCAGGCGTACTCCAAGCGGCGCACCTGGGCTCCGCCCAGGATGCTCAGCCGCAGGTTGGCGCCCTGCGTGACCGCGGGCAGCGAAAGCTGCGCCGGTTCCGGCACCCGCGTCTTCAGCGCCCCGCCGATCATGTTGGCCAGTTCGCCCGCCGCGTCGCAGATTTCCGCCGGCGTCGCGTCGTTGCTCGGGCTCCCGAACATCAGCGCCGCGATGCGCTTGGCCAGCGGTTCGGTGAATTCCAGCACCACCGCGCCGTTCCACGTGCCGCCGATCTGCACGCAGGCGACGACGGAGACCTGGTCCAGCGGCTCCGCGTGATCGGCCGAGAACGCGGCCGGCACGCCGAGCATGTTCTCGAAGACGCTGGTCACTACGCCGGTGACGGCCGGTTCGTCGAAGGTCATGGCAGCTCCATTTCAGCCGGTGGGCCCGGTCGGACGCGTTCGCCCCGCGGCCACGGAAGAATTTTCCGCGGGGCTCGCCGAACGGAACACGCGCGCGATTTCCAGGCCAATCTCGTCCTCGGCGCGCTTCGCGCGCATTCACGCCGCATGGCTGTGCGCGTTGCCTTCCATGCCCGCGAATTCGGCAATTCGTTCCACCTCGGCGGAGAGATTCCGCAGATACCGGGCGCGCTGCTCTTCGGGCACCGAAGGCACCGTGGCGCAGGCCTCGTCGGTCGCGTCTTTCAGCGCCGAAGCGCCCAGGTTCGCGGCCGCGCCGCTCAGGCTGCGCGCGGTGCGGTCGAACTGCGCCATCTTGTCGTCCTGGAGGCAACTGGAAAGCTGTTCGATGTGCTGCCGGTACGACTCGACGAGCATGCGCAGCATCTCGCGGTAGCCCTTGACGCCGATGCCGAGCCGGTCGATCACGCGCTCCGAGGCTTCCAGGAACGGGGGGACGGCTTTCGCGACCAGCGCCACCTTCTCGAGCACGTCCTTCGAATTGATCGGCTTGAGGATGTACGCGGAGACGCCGAGGTTGGCGGCTTCCACCACGGTGTTGCGCGTCGCGTCGGCGGTGCAGAAGATCACGTGGGTCTTGGCGGTGCGCGGGTCCTTGCGGAGTTCGCGCAGCATCTCGAGCCCCGTGGCGTCCGGCATGTGCATGTCGGCGACGATCAGGTCGAACTTGGCCGTCTCCAGCAGGGCGTGCGCGGCGGAGGCCGACGCGGCTTCCTCGACCTGGTGCCCGGCGCCCTTGAGGATCATTTTCAGCAGGGAACGCGTGGTCTGGTCGTCGTCCACCGAGAGAATCTTCATACGGCCCCTTTCCCGGCGCGCGTCACTCCGCCGCCGGTCCCTTGTGCACGGGAAGGATGATGCGGAAGGTCAGCCCCTGCCCCTTGTCGCCTTCCACCAGAATCTGCCCGCCGTGCGCCTGCACGATCTCCTTCGTGATCGCCAGCCCCAGCCCCGTGGACGGTTCCCCGCCCGTGGGCACGCTGCTGGCCCGCACGAATCGCTCGAAGAGCGCCGCCTGTTCCTCGCGGGTCAGGCCTGCCCGTTGTCGGCGACCGCGATGGTCACCGCCGTCGGCGAGGCCTCCAGCCAGACCCGCACCTGCTGGCCGGCGGAACAGTATTTCACGCCGTTGTCGAGCAGGTTGCCGACGGCGTTGAGCATCTTGTCGCGGTCCACGTGCACCAGCGGGCAAGGCTGCCCGGGCAGGCGCAGGTCGAAGCGAATGCCTTTGCGCGCGGCCATCTGCTCGTACAGCGCGCTCGTTTCGTACACCAGCTCCACGGGATTGACCGGTTCCAGCTTCAGGTGCACGCGCCCGGTGCTGGTGCGCGCCAGGTCCAGGATGTTGCGGACCAGCTTCAGCATCCCCTCCGACTGCGAGCCGATCAGGCGCGCGAAGTGCCGCACCTGCTCCGGCGCGACGTCGGGATCGGTGGCGAGCAGTTGGGCGATGCTGCGGATGCCGCCCAGCGGGCCGCGCAGGTCGTGGGCGAGCATGCCCATGACGCGCAGGTGTTCGCGGCCGGCGTCCTCGTTTTCCGCGCGCAGTTCCTCGGCGACGCGTTCCATGGCCTGCATGAGGCGGCGCAGGCGTTCGCCCTCGGCGGCCAGCAGGTCCGCCCGGGTCAGCACGCCGCGCGCGCCGCCATTCTCGTTCAGCAGCAGCAGGAAGCCGGCGTCGCGCTGCGCCACGATCCGCGCGGCTTCCGCCAGGTTCGCCGGGGCCGA